>CAKQLR010000004.1 GCA_934254725.1 uncultured Clostridia bacterium
GGCAAACGATACACCCGCGCTTTCGATGACGTTGATAAGCATTGTTTCCCTGTATTCGGAAAAGAAAACGAATACAAAGGGTACGTGACTATGTATTACGAATACGAAGGCAGAGATATCGAAGTCGAATACTCGATATGGTTCAAGACGGTATAAGGAGAAAGAAAATGGCTGAATATCAACACTTTGACGGTGAAACTTATATCACTTTTAACATTGTTTTTGCAACCGATAACGAAATTCAGATTGCCGTAACGAATCGCGGTAAGATAAGCGTTTTAACTTATGACTTATCGCCGTTGCGTTTTTGTCTCAAACGAAAATTCCCGTAGGCGGAGCGTTTTTCGACGGCGGACAATTCGCACAAATAAATAAATTTACAAGGCGGATTATGACCCCGTTTTTGTATTTCGAGATAAAAAGCGTATATAAAAAGAACGGCGAAAACCTCGGCAAAATAATGTGGTGCGACGACGATGCAATAAAGCCTTACTTTATCGCCGCGGGAAAAGCTTTGAAATACGGAAATTTGCGCCGTCAGCTTTCGGACAGTCTGGAAAACAATCCGTTCCCGCCGTTGAGCGAAGAGTTGCAGAAGCATACTTTTTTCGAATTTGGCAGCGTGGAGGAGCATTTTAAGTACCGCGAAAACGTTATGAAAACTTATCCGTACGCCAATTACCCCGTTTTCAACGGGTTTAACCATATGCAATTTCAAATTCGCGATCCGAAAGGTTTTGCCGAAACTTTGCGCTCGGTTATAACCAAAAACGAATTGCCGGAACTGCCGTTTTTAAAAAAAGAATAAAAGACGGAAATTCCTTATAAAAACGCTTGACGGAATAAAATAACGGTGTTATAATAACAGTGATATAAAAAGAAACGGCGGTGCTGAATGCGTAAAAAAGACGAGCTTGCGATTGATAAAATTATAGAGTGCGCGAAGAAGGAATTCCTTGAAAAGGGGTTTGAAAACGCGTCTATGCGCAATATTGCCGAAAACGCGGGCTATACTACGGGCATGCTTTACGGAAGGTTCTTCGATAAAGGCGAACTTTTCAAAACCATAGTCAAGGAAGTTGCCGATAATTTCCTTGCGTTTTACACGAAAGCACAGAACGATTTTGCTGGTCTTTCGCCCGAAGAACAATACAAAAACATGCATATTTACGTCGATAAAAGAGTGGAAGAAATGCTCGACATGGTCTACGACAACTTCGACGAATTCAAGCTTATTATTTGCAGAAGCAAGGGCAACGAATACGAAAAATTCATAGATAAACTCGTGGAAATCGAAACAGATAACACCGTGCGTTTCGTAAGCGAACTGAAAGCCGCCGGCATTAAGGTGAGGGAAGTCAGGACTGATTTATCTCACATGCTCGCAACGGCGATGTTCAACGGAAAGTTCGAGGTCGTCGAACACGATTTTTCGAGGGAGGACGCCATTCAATACGTTAAAGAATTACAGCGTTTCTTTAACGCGGGGTGGGACAGCCTGCTTGGATTGTCTTATAAAAACAACTTGTAAATACGAAAAAGGAAAGGAATTTCCTTTTTTATATACTACGCAGTTAGCGCACGCTAACTATAATAATATTCAAGGAGAACTACGATGAAAAAGATTACGTTAAAAATAGACGGTATGATGTGCGGTATGTGCGAAAGCCACGTCAACGATTGCATCAGAAGAAGTTTCAACGTGAAAAAGGTTAAATCTTCGCATATAAAGAACGAAACAGTCATTATAACGGAAAACGAAATAGACGAAGAGGATCTTAAAAACGCCATAGAAAAAACGGGTTATAAGGTCATGTCCGTACATACGGAGGACTATAAAAAGAAAGGTCTTTTCGGGTTGTTCGGAGGTTGAATTTTATGAAAATATTTATCGCCGCGGCTATAGTTTTAGTTAACTGCGTTTTTATCGTGTCGGTTAAAAGTTTATGCCGCTTTTATTTGAAAAAATCGCACAAAAGCAATTCATAGGAGAAATTTTAATGTCTATAGTGGAATTAAAAAACGTCAGCCGCGTTTATTCGAGCGGCGACCACGAGCTGAAAGCTCTCGACGGAGTGAATCTGACGCTCGACGAAGGTAAATTCGTAGTTATTCTCGGTCCGTCCGGCGCGGGGAAAAGTACCCTTTTAAACTTACTCGGCGGGTTGGACAGCCCTACTTCGGGCACGATTACCGTTTGCGGTAAGGATATTTCCAAGCTTTCCAAAAACGAACTTGCCGATTACAGGGCGGAAACGGTCGGGTTTGTATTTCAGTTTTACAATCTTATACCGACGCTTACGGTGCACGAAAACGTTACGCTCGTAAAAGAAATTGCAAAAAATCCGCTTTCGGCAACGAAAATGCTCGAAGAAGTCGGGCTTGCCGACCACGCCAAAAACTTCCCGTCCGAACTTTCCGGCGGCGAACAGCAACGCGTTTCCATTGCAAGGGCGCTCGCGAAGAACCCGAAAATTCTTCTCTGCGACGAGCCGACGGGCGCGCTCGATTCCGCTACCGGCGTGCTGGTTTTGAAACTTCTTCTTAAAATGGCGCGCGAATATGGCAAGACTATCGTCATCGTGACGCATAACCAGAATATTGCGAAGATGGCGGATACGGTCATTCACGTTAAAAACGGTAAAATCGTTTCTACGGAAAACCAGACGGACCCCGCTTCGGCAGACGACATCGATTGGTAAAAGGAGCGAAGTATGTTAGTAAAGAAAATGCTTCGCACGGCGTGGCAGTATAAAGCGCAGTTCATCTCCATGATTTTGATGGTTATGCTCGGCGTTGGTGTTTTCGTCGGGTTCAATATGGAATGGGTGAGCATCGAAGAAAATATGTTCTCTTTTTTCGACGAATGCAACTTTGCCGATTACCGCCTTGTGAACGAATTCGGGTATTCGGAGAGTGACGCGAAAAAAATCGAGGAAATTGAAGGTGTTGACGCCGTTTCGAGATTTTTGACGGTAAACGTGGACGTGAAAGATACGGACGGCAACAGCCTGGCGGTTGCCGTTACAAAGAATTTCGGCGGATCCTCTTTCGTGCTTATAAGCGGCGAAGCTTACGACCCCGAAAGCGAGGACGGAATATGGCTTTCGGACAGATATGCCGGCGAAAACGATATTAAAAACGGAGATTCTATCTCGTTCGTTTACGGCGGTATGGAAATTAAAGGCAGGGTAAAAGGGCTTATAAAAGCTGCGGAACAAATGATTTGCGTGCGCGACGAAACTCAGTTGATGCCCGATTTTACCACTCACGGGTACGCATACGTTTCGCCCGTGTTATATAAAAAAGCTCTCGGTTTCGAGTATTATCCGCAGATTAACGTTATTTCAGAACTCGAAAAAGACGTTTTCTCCGAAAGAGTTAACGCCGCCCTCGGCAAAACCACAGTGGTTCTGACTAAGGAGGACACCGTAGCTTACTCTCAGGCAGAGGGCGAAGCGGACGAAGGAAAATCCATGGGAAGCATTCTTCCCGCGTTGTTCCTTTTAATAGGGCTTCTTACCATGGTTACAACCATGCACCGCCTGACGGCGAAAGAAAAAACGCAGATAGGCACGTTGAAATCGCTCGGTTTTCACGATAGCAAAATCGCCTTGCATTACACTTCGTTCGCCTTTTTCGTGGCGATATTCGGAACGGCTCTCGGTATAGGTTTGGGATTTATTATAGCACGCATGATTATGAACCCGAACGGCATGATGGGCACTTATATGGACCTTCCCGAATGGAAGCTTGTTTTCCCCGGTTTTTGCGCGGCAATCGTCGCGGCTATAGTCGTAGTTCTTACGCTTATAGGTTTCCTGTCGGTCAAAAAAATGCTCGCGGGGACTGCGGCAGACGCTCTCCGTCCGTATACGCCGAAGAAAGTTAAGCCCATGCTTATAGAAAAAACTAAATTTTTCCACAAACTTTCGTTCGGCACTCGCTGGAATATGAGGGATATAGTCAGGCACAAATCGAGGACGGCTATGAGCCTTATCGGTATCGTCGGGTGTACGATTTTGATTCTCGCTTCTTTGGGAATGAAAGACACGATGAATTCTTTTCTGAGTATTTATTACGACAACGGTCTTAATTACTCTTCGCGCATATTCCTTACGGAAAAGGCGACGGACGCGGAAAGACAGGCGATAATAGACAAATACGACGGCGATTTCGGCGGTTCCGTAAGCGTTCAGGTAGAAGAAAAAACCGTGTCCCTCGATATATACGACATCACGCGGGATAAAATCCGCTTTGTGGACGATAATTGCGAAAAGTTTACCCTCGGCGACGACGGCGCGTATATCTGTATGCGCCTTGCGGAAAGCTTCGGACTTAAAAAAGGCGATAGCATTACGGTAAGCCCGTTCGGGACGGACGACGTTTATAACCTTGTGGTTGCCGGCGTTTTCAGAAGCGTATCCGAAAACATAGTTATAACAGATAAATACGCCGAAAAAACGGGAATTCCGTACGTTATCGATTCCGTTTACACCGATACCGATAAATCCCGTATAGAGCAGATGGACGCGATAAAATCGGTGCAATCAAAACAAATGATTATGGATTCTTTCGAATCGTTCCTTTCGATTATGGATTTGATGATTTATCTGCTTGTAGGCGGCGCGTTGCTTCTCGGCATAATAGTTTTGCACAATCTCGGCACGATGAGTTATACCGAACGCTATCGCGAAATGGCGACGCTTAAGGTAGTAGGTTTCCGCGATAAAAAGATAGGCAAGCTTCTTGCGGGGCAAAATCTCGCCCTTTCGGTAATAGGTATCGTGATAGGCATTCCGCTCGGCGCGCTGACTCTTTCGTATCTGCTGAAAGTTCTCGCTTCGGAATACGAAATGAAAATGGCTATAGGCGTGTTATCCTACCTTATAACGGCGGTTCTAACGGTGGGAATGTCTTTGCTTGTCAGCCTTATGGTGGCGCGCAAAAATAAAAAAATAGATATGGTTGAAGCGCTTAAAGGTCAGGAATAACTTAAAGCGTTCAATAGATTTATAAAAGGAGTTCTTATGAAAAAACAATCGGAACTTTCAAGGCTTATGGGGTATGCGGGTAAGCATAAATATCTTACTTACGCTTCATGGGTTCTTGCGGCAATCAGCGCGCTCGCTGCGCTTCTTCCGTTTATCTACATATGGAAGATTATCAAAGAAGTGCTATACGTCGCGCCCGACTTTTCAAAAGCGATGGGGCTTGTTCACAACGGTGTTATGGCAATGATTTTCGCCGTAGCATCCTTCCTTATTTACGTAGGTGCATTGCTCTGTTCTCACCTTGCGGCTTTCCGCGTGGCGACGAATATGAGGATAGCCGTAACCGAGCACATAGCAAAACTTCCGCTCGGTTTCGTGGACGGTTTTGGCAGCGGGAAACTGAGAAAAATAGTAAACGATTCCACAGGCGCTACGGAAACGTATCTTGCGCATCAGCTTCCCGATAAGTACGCGGCAATCGTTACGCCTATAGGCTTGCTTGCTCTGCTTTTTATATTCGATTGGAGGCTCGGGCTTTTAAGCCTTGTGCCGGTAGTACTCGCCTTTCTCGTGATGTTCGCAATGACGGGTAAACGTATGGCGGAAAAGATGAGGCAGTACAACAACGCTCTCGAGAATATGTCCAACGAAGCGGTCGAGTACGTGCGCGGTATTCCGGTCGTTAAAACTTTCGGGCAATCGGTATATTCGTTCAAGAAGTTCAAAGGCACCATTGACGAGTACGAAAAATGGGTGGTTTCCTACACTAAAGATTTACGCGTTCCGATGATGTTCTATACAGCCGCGATAAACGGCGTGTTCGCTTTTCTTATAGCGGGCTCGTTATGGTTTACGACGGGCGGCGTGACGAGCGAATTTTTGCTTAATCTTATATTCTACATAGTGATAACGCCCGTTATATCGCTCACGTTAACGAAAATCATGTATATGAGCGAGAACAATATGATTGTCGCCGACGCGCTTAACCGTATAGACGGCGTTCTCGGCGCGGAACCTATGAAAGAGAGCGAAAAAGCCGCAAACCCGACCGATGCGTCCGTAGTTCTTTCCGACGTGCATTTCTCTTACGACGATAAAAAAGAAGTCATACGCGGCGTATCTATGAACATAGGTGCGGGACAGACGGTCGCTTTCGTAGGCCCTTCGGGTGGCGGCAAATCCACGCTCGCAAGTCTTATAGCAAGGTTTTTCGATGTAAAGAGCGGCAGTATTTCCATCGGCGGAACGGATATCCGCGATTTCCCGAAAGAACAGCTTATGAACACCGTGTCTTTCGTTTTCCAGAATTCCAAACTTATTAAAGCGAGCATTGCCGAAAATGTGAAATTAGGTAAACCGGACGCCACCGACGAAGAAGTTTCAGCGGCGCTTAAAGCGGCGCAATGCGAGGACATCATAGAAAAAATGCCCGACGGGGCAAACACCGTGATAGGCACTAAAGGCGTGTATCTTTCTGGCGGCGAACAGCAGAGAATCGCCATAGCGAGAGCAATGCTTAAAAACGCGCCGGTTATCATTCTGGACGAAGCCACCGCTTTTGCCGACCCCGATAACGAAGTGAAGGTTCAGAAGGCGTTTTCCGAACTTGCAAAGGGTAAAACGGTCATCATGATAGCGCACAGGCTTTCCACTGTTGTCGGCGCCGACTGCATTTACGTAATCAAAGACGGACAAATAGCCGAAAGCGGAAAAGGCGAAGAACTTATAGAAAAAGGCGGCAGTTTCTCCGAAATGTGGAAAGATTATACCGCTTCGGTAGAATGGAAAGTTCAAAAGGAGAGTAACGGCAATGTCAATGATTAACTCTATTCAGAAGAAAACGGCTTCGTCGAGAGAAGGCGCGAAGGGACTTATAAAAGGAATAATCGCATGCGCGTTTCAGAATATGGCGTTTATGTTGCCGACCACGCTTTTATATTTTCTCGTTTCGGATATGATGAGCGGCGGCGTTACGGGCGGCAGAATCGCGTTTTACGTTGTCGGCTGCGTAATTTGCTTCGCGCTTATTTTGTTGACTACATGGTTTCAGTATAACAACACATATTTTACCACATACGAGGAAAGCGGCAAAAGAAGGCTTAGTTTAGCCGAAAGATTGCGCAAATTGCCTCTGTCGTTTTTCGGAAAGAGGGATCTTGCGGATCTTACGAGCACCATTATGGCAGACTGCGAAGTTCTGGAAAAAACCTGTTCGCATTTTATTCCCGGGTTATTCGGCTCGTTGATTTCCACGGTGATTATCTCCGCGGGGTTATTCGCGTTCGATTACCGTATGGCGCTTGCCGCGTTGTGGGTAATACCCGTTTCCGTTCTGATAATCGTATTAAGTTACAAAGTTCAGGACAGAGTTCAGGCTAAAAACATGGCAGTGAAAATGGCTTGCGCGGACGGCATTCAGGAATACATAGAAACTGTTCGCGATCTGAAAGCCAACAACGCCGAAAGTAATTACCTTAAAGGTCTTGCAAAGAAAATCAGGGGCGTGGAAAGACAGAGCATAAATGCGGAACTCACCACCGCCGTGTTCGTTACGAGCGCAAGCGCGGTGTTAAAACTCGGCATCGCCTCGGTTGCGATAGTGGGTTCGGCGTTACTCGTAGGCGAAAAAATTACCGTTCTTACGTTTTTTATGTTTTTGCTTGTTGCGTCCCGTCTTTACGACCCGTTGCAGGGCGCGCTTCAAAATCTTGCGGCGATTATCGCTATGCGCACCAACGTAGCCCGTATGAACGAAATTCTCGAACAGCCCGTTCAGACTGGAAGAGAAAATCTTACAAACAAAGGCTGCGATATCGTTTTCGACCACGTGGGTTTTGCGTATAACAACGGCGAAACTGTATTGAAAGACGTTTCTTTTACCGCTAAACAGGGCGAAGTTACCGCGCTTGTAGGTTCTTCGGGCGGCGGAAAAACCACCGTTTCAAGGCTTGCCGCAAGGTTTTGGGACTGCAATGCGGGTAAAATTACCGTCGGCGGAATGAACGTTGCCGAAATCGACCCCGAAAAACTTATGAGCCTTTATTCCATAGTTTTTCAGGACGTTACTTTGTTCGATAACACTATAACGGAAAATATCCGCCTTGGCAAAAAGGGCGCTACGGACGAGGAAGTATTTGCGGCGGCTCGGCTTGCCAACGTGGACGAATTTGCTGAAAAGCTGCCCGATAAATGGAATACGAATATAGGCGAAAACGGCTGCGAACTTTCGGGCGGCGAACGCCAGAGAATTTCCATTGCGCGTGCGTTCCTTAAAGACGCGCCGATTATCTTCCTTGACGAAGCGACCGCAAGCCTCGACGTGGAAAACGAAACGCTTATTCAGACGGCTCTTTCAAGGCTTATCAAGGATAAAACGGTGCTTGTAATCGCGCACAGAATGAGAACCGTTGCCGGTGCGGACAAAATCGTCGTGCTTTCGGACGGAGTGGTTGCGGAGCAAGGTTCGCCCGAAGAACTTAAAGCAAAGGACGGCGTTTACGCGCATATGGCAAAGTTACAGACCGAAGGCGGCAAATGGAAGATAAAATAAAGTTTTTAAAAAACCGCGCGGTTTTATATTAAAAGTTGCAAGGTCCGTTCGCTACCCGAGCGGACTTTTCGCTTGCTTTTTTTGCAATAAAAAACAAAAACGGCTTTGACTATATATTGCTTTGGCAAGCCTGATATTTTTCTTACGGAAATTGTTCGCTACAATTAAAAAAGTTTAAAAAAAATTAAAAAAATTTAAATTTAGTATTGACAAACAATTTTTTCGGTGATATAATACCTTTGAACTAAGCGGGGTTATTACCGTGATTTTGGAGGATTTATGAAGAGAAATTTGTTATTTGCGCTTATTTTTGCGCTTTCGTTGTCGATGTTATTCGTCGGTGTGTTTTCTGCCGTTTCTGCGGAAGAAGAAACTAAAGAGTATACTATTTCGGATACGTCCGGGAACTGGTTTGAATCTAACATCGGAAATATTCGCTATGAAAACGTGAAACCCGCTTCGTCGGACGGCGCGGCTAAAAGCGTTTTTGCAACCTGTTACGGTACGGCAGGGCAACTTTTTTACGGATCTTTAAATGCAGGCTTTGATGAAATAAACGTGCTTTCTACTGGTATCAACCGCGAAAAATTAGCCGTTTCGTTTTATATTTACGTTACCGAAGCGGGCGGTTGGTATCGCTTTGAGATAACTTCGGGCAAAAATTGCGATATCGAAGCTACTCAGTACGTATTGAACGGATTACAACAGGGTTGGAATAAAGTAGTGTTCCGTTTAGACCCTGCTACGGATCCCGAGGCAATCGATTATATAAGGGTTCTTTTAAGTAATGAAAGCGCGAATAAACCCGTGGGAATTGTAGGTTTGCACGACGTGAAAGCCATAGAGGCGGAAGATTCTCAGCTGGGAGTTACTCACTGCACGGAAGCTACCGACGTAACGGTTAACGCTACGAATGACGTTTCCGATTGGGTAAACGACGGCATAGGAGACGGGAACGTAAACGTTTATAAAGATATTCCCGAAGGGGGCAACGTTTCTTCAAAAACGATAATGGCTACCGTCGGCGTAGAAGGCGGCGCGTTCCTTTATCTTAAATCGAGAGAGGGATTTGATGCCGTAAACGGGCAGTTTAACGGAATAATAGCAGATAAAGCGGCTTTTTCCGTCTGGGTTTACGTCGGCAATTTAGCTGCGGTTAAAAAAGGTTATTGCAGATTTGAAATAACTTCAGGCAAAAATCCCGATAGTCAGGCAGACCAGGTTGTTCTTTCCGACGGAAACGGCGGCGGGCTTGCTTCGCAGATGGTAAACGGCTGGAACAGAATAGTGGTGAAGTTGCAGGGCGCTCAGGCTAATAATCTTAACTATTTCCGTATATTCTTAAACGACGCGTGCAAATCGGATACCCCCTGGCTTTTGGGCTTGCACGACCTTAAGGTTATCGGGTCCGAACAAACCGGCTCGGCTGTAGTCGCCACCGAAGAAAAAGTTATAGAAAAGAATTTTAAAGCTTCGTTAACCGTAAAATGCGGGGACGCGGCTATAACCGACGCAGAAGTAACCGTTATGAAAAACGGCGAAGAATTGCAGACCGCAGAAATAAAAAACGAGGGAGAGGGCAGATACTCGCTCGCTTATCTTTCCGGCAGCGTAACGGTTAATGTCGCAAAAAAAGGTTATGAAACGGTAACGATTGAAAGAGTAGACGAATTCAATACCGTTTTAACTGCGGAGATGAACAAAAAATACGGTAAATTAGTCTTTACCGACGGCGGTGAAAAAGTCGCAAACGCCGCAGTGACTTATAATTGCGGAGAAGAAAAGGAAGGCGTTACCGACGCCGATGGAGAATTGACGATAGGCTGGCTTAACGAAGATATAGAAGTAGAACTTATTTCCGTAAATCATTATACTTTTGCGGACGAAGATAAAAATCTTACGCTTACCGAAAGCTCTCCCGTATACGAAGTAAATCTTACAAAAAGCCTGTTTAACGCTGTTTTAGGCGTCTTTTACGGAGAAACTGCTGTTACCGAAGAGACTATTACTTTTACGGTTAACGGCGAGCAGAAGGACTTTACCACGGACGAAAACGGACAAATTACGTTTGAAAACTTATTTATAAAAGGTGAAATTTCTTTTGTGAAAGCTACGAATTATAACTCTGTGGAAACGACGAATTTTACCTTTACCGAAGAAACCGTTAGCGCAAACGTAAACCTTACGGGCAAATATTACAGAGCCGTCGTGAAGGTAACGGGGCCGGAAAACGCCAAAGTAAAAATTACGTTCAACGGAGAAGAGAAGCTTGCGGAAAAACAAGGCGACGCATACGTTCTCGATAAAGTTTTCGGCGAAGCAACCGTTGAAATTTCCGCAGAAGGATACGAAACGAAATCCGTTTCTTTAACTGAAGACGACACGGAAGCCGAAGTCGAATTAACGGCTATACCCGACAGTTTTTCCGATACCGGTTCGTCCTCGTCCTCTTCTTCTTCATCTTCCTCGTCATCTTCCTCGTCATCTACATCCTCGTCGTCCTCATCGTCTGCCGGAACGGATGATACGTCTGACGATGAGAAAGAGGGATGCTTTGCCGCTTACGGAATCACTGCGGCAAGTGTTGCGGCGCTCGTCGCTTTGGGTATTGCGGGAGTACTTGTAGTTGCTTTGAAAAAGAAAAAGTAATTAGGCATCCGACATAAGAATATAAATCAAAAAGGAAAGATGGAATTTTTTTATTCCGTCTTTTCTTGATTATTCGGAGTAAATATGTTAAAATAAACTAAAAGGAGTTTAAATTGAAACAGGAAAAAGTTACGCTTCTCGATATAGCGAACGCCGTCGGATGTTCTAAAGGGCTTGTATCGCTCGCTCTTTCGGACAGCACGCTCGTAAGCGAAGAATCACGCTCGGAAATTATTTTAACGGCTTTAAAACTCGGCTATAATCTGAACAAAAGAAAAATTAAAGAAAGCAAGAAAAAGACGGTTTCCCTCGTTGTAGACGATATATCGTACGTAAACGAATTTTTCTGGGAGGAGATCGTAAAGAGCATTGTCGAAACCCTTGCCGAAAAGAACATTCTCCTCGACCTTGTCGTATACAACGACGGCATAGATAAGGACGGAATGTTATTAAGCCTGGTGGATAAAAAATCCGACGGGATTCTTGTAGTTGCCAAATGCGACGATAAAAAGCTTGCAAGCCTTTCCCAAAGCCGTTTGCCGATAGTCCTTCTGGATGCGGATAAGTGTTCGGATATATCGTGCGACAGCGTGTCCGCAAGCAACTACTCGTGCGGACGGTACGCCGCCGATTATTTTATAAAAAAGGGGCATAAATCCGTTGCCTTTGCAGGAAGTACGGAAATGGCTATAAGCTTTAAACAGAGAAGAAACGGTTTTGCCGACGGCGTTGCCGAACATAAAAACAAAGTTAAATTTTACGATATTTCCAAAAACGGAACGAAAGATTGCGCTATGTTCGATAAGAAAGGACTGTTAAAAGCTTTAAGGAGCGAAAATCCCCCGACAGCCGTCTTTTGTGCGAACGACGTTACCGCCTGCGACGTGTTCGATTTATTTGAAAAAGAGGGCTTGAAGGTCCCCGAGGACGTATCGCTTATGGGGTTCGATAAAATAGAGAAAGAACATCCTCTGCTGTCTTTCCTGGATACGTTCGTCGTAGATAAAACGGCTTTTGCAAAAACGGCGGTAAATCTTTTGACAGAGCGCATAGAATCCCCGCAGGCGGCAAAGAAACATATAGAGATAGCATGCTCGCTTGTAGAAGGTAAATCCGTAAAATCATTTATATAAAATTTATACCCTCGCACCGATTGCGGGGGCGTTTTTTTGTGTTTTTGCGGGATAAAGGCTGTTTTTAAATTTATTTTCGGGATTTTAACTTGCTTATAAAAGTTTAAAAAAAATAAAAAAAGTTTAATTCAGGTATTGACAACCACACCGTGCCATGTTATAATATAATAAAAATTCATTGGAGGAAAGGGATTTGAAAAAACTAATTTGCGTGATTTTATTACTTGTAATCTCTATGTCGTTTGCCTCTTGTAAAAAAGAAGAAAACGGCAATACGGTTTTAAACGTATACGCAAGCATCGACTACAAAAGCGTACTGACTCATTCGCCTAACGATAAACAGGCAAAACTTATGAAATGGGTTAAAGAAACTTTCGAAAGCGAAAATAAGGGCGTAACCGTAAACTATCAGGTGAAAGGCTGGGGTGACGCGCTTAATTCCGCAATGCTTAAGGACCTGAATACGTCCGGCAAAAACGCCCCCGATATATTCATAGGCGAAGAGTACGTCCGTAATTTTATTTCTCTCGGTACGTTTGCCGAAATAAAGCTTGACGAAGGCATAGAAAGCGATATAATCCCTGCGGTTAAAGATTATATCTCAAAGGACGGAAAAATATATGCGGCTCCGCTTTATACCGGTACTTACGGGATTTCTATAAACACGAAAGTGCTTCGCGACGTAGGCGTTCTCGATAAAAACAACGAGGTCACTCAAAACTTTAAGGACGCGTTAAAGGCTACCGTAGGCAATTCCGCTTATCAACAGGTTGACGATATAGACGACGTAAATCCTCTTTGTCCGGAAACGTGGGAAGATTTGCTTTTGATTTGCCAATATATCAAAAATTATTTCGATGAGAACAATCAAGTCAATAACGGGGCTATGGTTTTATCCAACATAAAAGGCGACAGCAGGTGGAAAACGCTTGCCTGGCTGAGAACCGCGGGCGCCGATTATGCCGATAAAGACGGCAAGCCCGACGTATACGGCGAAAATGCCGTCAAGGCATACGAAATGATAAGAAGTTTATCTCAGACTGCGTCGTCTTATACCGGAATAGTAAACGCCACGGGCGGAACTCAGGCGATGTATTCTGCGTTTTTCGGCGGAAAAGCCGCTTATATCATAGAAGGGGCGGAACTTCTTGCAAGGTCGTATCAATATCCGAGCTTCAACGACGCGGATCTTTATACCGCAGAACTGCCTTGTTATGAATTCAACGTTTCCGAAAAGAAAGGAAACGCTCTTGTAGGCACGATTTACTATTCGATAAACAAGAATAAGCCAGAAAATTATGAAATTCAGAATAAGTTTATAAATTTCCTTATGTCCGAAAAGACGATGTACGAGTTTTACGAAAAGGATATGAGAATACCCACGAGGACGAGCGTTCTTCGCAGCGAAAAAATATCCGAGGGAGGGGAAATGTACAACGCCCGCCTGCAACCGTTCTTTAAAGCTGTTTTGTCCGACGAATACTCTTTCTCGGGCGGCCTTGTAGGTTTTTCGAACAATGCCGCATTGGTTTGGGAAAAATGGGAATCTTATATAGGTAAAGTGTACGGAGGCTCCGGGCAGATATCCTCGATGCTTGAAAAACTTCAGTCGGAAATGTTGTCCGTTTATAACAGAAAGTAAAAATGGCTAAAAAGAATTACAAAAAAAAGCAGGCAATTGCCGTAATGATACCTATATCGGTATATTATCTCGGGCTTATGATAGTTCCCGTGATTATGTTGTTTTATTATTCTTTTACCGATTTATCCGTGCTGTACGGTACAGAAAAATTCGTCGGGTTCAAAAATTATATTGACGTATTTATCTATCCCGAGTACATGCGCGCGTTCTGGGTAACGTTGCTTTTAGCCGCATTTTTGCTTGTTATAGGCACTTTTGCCGCGTTTTTAATAGCGGTTCTTCTCAATAACATAAAAAAAGGAAGTTCGTTTTTCAGAACGATATGGTATATTCCTACGCTTCTGTCGATGGCAGTCGTATCGGAATTGTTCAATATAATGCTCAGGTTCGACGGGGTAATAAACAATATTATCGATCTGTTTAACGGAAGCAGAATAAACTGGCACGATAGTACTTTCTGGATGTATTTCTGGATAATTATTCTTAATACCTGGAAAGGTATGGGCGGTACGGTTTTAATAATTTTATCCGCACTGAAGGGAATAAATACCGAGTTATACGAAGCCGCAAAAATAGACGGCGCGAACAGAAGCACTATTTTCCGCAAAATAACCCTTCCGCTTTTAAAACCGATTTTGGGTTTTGTTCTAATAACCGGAGGGATAGGCGCGTTCAGCGTATACGAGCCCGTTTTGCTTATTTCTGGCGGTGGACCGGACGCTTCTACAAAGGTATTGCTGTTCAGCATTTACGAAGAAGCATTCACGAGTTTCAAACAGGGCTTTGCTTCTGCTATGTCGGTATTATTGCTTATTTTTATAATGATTTTTACAGTAATTTCTATGAAAATTACCGACCGTTCGCTTATAACCGGAAAAACGGAGGAGTGATATGTTTAAAGGTATGAAATTTAAAAAAGTAAACCCTTTTGACGTGTTTGCCTATGCGTTTCTGACCGTGTTCGGTTTTGTCAACATATGGCCCGTTCTGTATGCGTTTTTCGGAAGTTTATCCACGAACGAAAACGTGTTAAACTCCGTTTTTCTTCCGAAAATAACCGATTTTTCAAAAGCTTTGGCGGGTTTCGGAGAAATATTTAAAGACGGCGATCTGATAAGATCCGTAGCCGTGACTTCTTTAAGGATACTGCTTCATACGGTTATGGGCGTTTCAACTTCGCTGATTGCCGGCTTTGTGTTCGCGAGAAGGGAATTCCCCGGGAAAAACGCGTTGTTTATGGTGTTTATGATTACCACGATGATACCCGGGGTTGCGCTTACCGTTCCGGCGTACGTGTTCGATTCTAAATTTCCGCTTGTCGGCGGAAACGATATACTCGGCAGAGGCGGTACGGGGTTTATAAATAACCCCGCCATGCTTTTTGTTTTCGGTTGGGTAAGCGTTTACAATATATTTTTATGCAGACAAAATATCGTTTCCATAGGCGGCGCTTACGAGGACGCTGCCGAAATAGACGGCGCGGGTTTTTTAGGTACGATATTTTTAGTGTACCTTCCGATGCTTAAGCCCGTCTGTGCGGTTATTTTCCTCAATACTTTTGTCGGAATGTGGGGGGATTTTATGACGTGTTATATTTATCTTCCCGACGCGTACGAATGGCATACGATAGGCAAAAAAGTTGCGGATCTTATGGAATTTTATTTGAATCCCAACCTTGGCAACGGCGTGGCGTATCCCGAGTGTTTTGCCGTTTCCATGGTCGCGCTGATACCGCCGATAGCGGTGTTTCTTTCGGTGCAGAAATCGTTTGTCGCAGGTATGAATTTGGGAGGAGTTAAAGAATAGTATAATGAAAAAATTATTATCGTTATTATTGATTGCCGTTTTTGTTTTCGGTTGTGCGGGAGTATTTTCTTCCTGCGAAGATACCGAGATAGACGGAGCGCAGACCGGCACGAAAATAGAGTGGCTTGCAAAAGAGTATAAACTCGATTACGGGAGAGAGGACGGAGATTTTCTCGTGGGCGATACGGTTGGCGTCGCGTCCTATTTCGATACGGTTTTATGTTCGAGGAGTATTTCTCTCGGCGAAGGGATTTACACTTTCCGTGCAGGGTTGAAAGTGCCTGACAATGCCTATACTACGAATTCTCCGGTTGCCGTACTCAGAGTAAAAAACGAGAAGAACGGTAATGTCGTCGCATCGTCGGAAATATATATTTACGACTTCGACAAGTCGGACGAAATTCAGAATTTTGAGTTATCGTTTATAGTAGAAAAAGCCGAAAGATGTGAGATTCAGGTGGTTTTTACAAACAGAGTAACGCTTTATGTTTCAGAGTGCTCGGTGACTTCGGTGAGGGGTGAGGACTATCTCGTAAACGACGTAAAGACGTATATGGAAAAAGGCTACGAAAAGTTGTCTTTCGATGGAAACAAGCTGTACTATTTCGACGTGTACGATTACGTTCTGCCGCTCAGGGATTCCGTTCTTACTTATGATATATCTTTGTTTATAAGTTGTCTTCAGGGTCTTGTAAACAGGGACGGTGCGCATTTATATATAAAAGCTGTTCTGCCGAACAGCGGCATGACGGAACAGGACGATTACTGGCTTAGTTATCTCAGCGAGGACGGCAGATATTTATCCGGAAAAGAGGTAGTGAAAATTTCTAATATCTTCACGTTGATAGACCTGTTCAAAGGGTATTTCAAGGGCTACGTTGTCTGGGACGAAAACGTTCCGGCTACGGTCAACGTTGCATGTACGGCTTGCGGTGCGGACGATATTCTGCCATTAAGATATAAAACAACGGAGAACAGTCTTTACAGTTTGTTGAATGAAAGGTACGGAATAGATTGCAAACTTTCCCTTGTGGACAAATTTAAAAACGGCGAAAGCGGAAAAATAAGCGATTGCGGATATCAGAGCACGGGCAGCGCGAAAAACGATGTCTACCTCTGGGCAAAGGAAAAATACCTCGATTGCGGAAAAACAAATCCTTCACTTATGGCGTATCATCTCGATGCTTACGGTTGGGACACCGGAAACGCAGGCGTATCTTATTACGAAACTCAGTCGCTGTTTTTATATAACAAAGATTACTATATTCAAAACAAGGCGTTTTTCTTCGATTTGTTTGTGTTCGATAACATTGCGCCGAACGACGATAAAGAACAAGCGATAGGAACGGATTACGCTACGCTGGAGGCTTTGCTGAAAAAACAGAACGAGCTTGCGGACGGAGAACTTATCGAAATAGGCGGATTTGTTCCGTGGTATATCAAATATACGTTGTCCTGCCCGCAGGGTACTTTCGAAAATAAGGACGGAGAAACCGTTCAGCTGCCAGACGCGGTTCAGGCAGAGTGGCAGTTTTCAAGGGTAATAGGAAAGTATTACGCGGTTAAAGACGCCGACGCGTATCCCTGGACGGTTATAGCCAACGCATCGGTGTACTCTCTCGTTCCCGCGAGCGGAAACAGAGTTCAGCCGAACAAAGCAAAAACCACCGAAGAATACGTTAAGAGTCAGGCGGAAAAGTACATTATACGCGATGCGGAAGGTAAAATGACGGGCGTAGTAAATAAAAACTACGTAATGCTTTATATGGGGGATTACGATTCTGCCGCATGGATGGCTACGTTTATGAAGGAGAATTTCTCCGATCCGAATTTAGGGTTTGTTCCCATGTGCTGGCCTATGAACTTCGCTCCGAGCGGGAGAATGCCGTTTATATACGATTATATGTACGACAACGCGAACGAGAACTGCTTCTTTGTCGGGGATCATAACGGGTACGGTTATCTGGAACTTTCTTCGCTTTCCGACGGAAACAGAGATAAAACGCTGAACGGAAGTCTGGAATCCTTCCTGGCAAAAACGAAAACCGCCTGGGATAAATACGATTTGTCCATACAAGGCTTTCTGATAAATACTTCGGTGGATTACAGTAGGGACTTATACCTGTACGATATAGAAACGATGAAAAAGATTTCGGCTGTGGCAACGGGCGGGGTAGCCGTAAATCAAACCACGATTAATTCCGGACTGAACTTCAACGTTATAACCGAAAACGGAATAAGCGTGCCGTGGTCATCGAGCGTGAGCATTACGAGCGGAAGCGTTGCCGAAGGCTCGGAGATACTCGTAAACAATTTTCCTCAAAGCAAATTCCCGAAATTTTTGCAGGTGAGAGTGGTTGTAACCGATTCTACGGACATAAAACATATGATATCCGAAGCTAAAAAGAAAGGCACGGAAATAGAGGTTTTAAACCCGTATGTGTATTTCTATTTGCTTAGAGAATACAATGCGCATATCGGCGCCGTTTACGGAGGGTAATATGAAGAAAATAATTTGTTTATTATGCGTTATAGCTGCTTTTATTTCTCTTTCCGCCGATAATTTCTCGTTTGCCGAAGAGGCAGTCGAAACCACTGTCGTTTTAGACAGTTGCGATACTTCCGACAACAATCTCGTAACCCATAACGTGGACAGATCGAACTTCGTGGAGGGTACGGGCAGTTGGTATGCGAACAACGAAGCGGGCAGACAAACGGCGCTTTTAAGGGATCTGGACGCGTCGCTTTTACCCGACTTCGATAAGGCGTACCTTGAGTTCTATTATTACGTTTATGACGCGACGAATATTTCGGGCGGACAAATAGAGCTTACGAGCTCGGGTTTTGAGGACGTGGAAGAACTGCATTTCGACGTAAATCCGAAAACGGTTACTCTTACCGACGGCTGGAATTTCGTTTCGATTAAGCTGACGGATTTTGAAAATGACGGCACGTTCGATTACAGAAAGCTATGCTATTTCAGATTTTATATGGGACCTTCCAAAAAGAGCACGTTTGAATGCAATATAGACGGAATAGTCATTACGGACAAGGGTCATCTCGACGAGGTTAAGGAGAACGGCATAACGGCGAAGAGTACAAAAGTGGAGAAGCTTTCTAAAATTACGTCGAGAACATTGAAGAGAAAAGACGAAGCGGGATGCGGAGCTGTTAAATCAGTTACCGTCAGCTCGATAATTCTTTTGATAACAGGCGCATTGATTGCGGCGGGAGGAACTTATGCGTGGTTTGTTAAGAAAAAGTAATTTTATAAAATTAGTCGCACTTGTTTTCGCTGTCGCCTTTACGGTTATGTTCCCTATGGTAACGGGACGAGCGTATGCCGATGCCGAAGAGTTAACATTATCAAAAACGAACGATGAAACCGAATGGGCTTCCGACGCTTTGGAGTTTGTATCTCTGACGCTCGGCAGACCGAAAGGAGAAAGCGGAACGTCGCTCCTTTTCGGAACGGACGAACGCAACGATTCGGGGTTCGTTTATCTCGGAAGCCGTTCCGGGTTTTCGCCCGTTGCGGACGCATCCGCATTTAATTCGGAAAAGCTGTGTCTTGATTTCTGGCTGTATGTAAACAATGCGGAATTAGCTAAAAAAGCATACGTACGTTTTGAGTTGACTTCGGCTGGCGGAAAACAAAATCCCGCCGATAACGAAGAAAAACAGCAGGTTTTGTTCAATAACGGAGTTGAAACGGTTACGGGAATTATCGATGGCTGGAACCATATCGTCTGCAATCTTTCGGACGGAAGAATAAGCTTTGAACGTATAAATTACTTCAGATTTTTTATAGCAAATTTGCAAAGGAACGCGGGCAAAGTCACGTTTGCGCTGCATCATTTAAAACTTACGGAAACGGAACTCGGCAGAGGGAAAGCAAAAGTGATTGAAACACAGAACGTCGATATTCCGTACGAGCCGATGGTCGTAAAACCTATAGACGAAAACAATCCCCCGCAGGATAACGGCGTAGTTTTTGCTTCGGCCAAAAGCTCGTTAAAATGGATGGATAACGTATCCGGCGCGTATGACTTAGCGGAAGAATGGACGGAGGGTTGCGTTCTCGCCGCGGGTAGCGGTGGAATGGTCGTTGCCTGTACATCGGACGGAGTAAATCTCGAAGAGCATTCCGTCCGGCAGGATTACGCTTACGTTTCGTTCTGGATATATTCGAACGATTTTTCCGTTTTTACAAAAACGGGACAATTTGAACTGAATTCGTCAAGGAGCGGCACGTTTGACGACAATAACGAGATAAAATGGGACTGGACGGATGAATTCGCCTCGTCTTTCGAGGACGGGAAATGGAATAAAGTGGAGCTGAAATTGCCGTCTTCGGCGGGGGCGCATTTAACGGGAACGGTGGATTTAAACGACCTGAGGTACTTCCGTATGTGGAATTTCCCGGCAAACGGCAGTTACGGATTTGAAGCGCTTATGCTTTTTTCGGATATAGTTATTACCGAGAAAGATTACAATCCGGAAGACTGGGACGGAAGCCTGATGCGCGTTGCCGAAACGAAGGACGCCTCTATCGAAAGGATAGATAAAACTAATTTAAAACACGAAATATTCGATACCCCGTATAACGCCGTAAACACAGGAATAAAAAAAGGAAACGACGTTGAACCTCAGATAATAAATAAAGAAGAAGTTAAAAACCCGAGCAACGTAGCGAACGTCTTAATAATAGTGTTTTTCGGCATACTTGCCGCGTACGGGCTGTTTGCGGTCGTTTTTAACGTAAAAAGGATAAAAAACGAAAGAAAATGAAATATCAATACTTAAAACAATGGACAGTCACTCCTCATTATCCCTTCGTTCCTTTTTTAGGGAAAAGCGTGGAAACGGGGCAAAGGCTTCTCGGCATCACAAACGAAATGAAAATAGAATTGCCGCACAGCCTGTACTATTATCTTGAAAAAAACGGGTATATTCCCGACCCCGCCGTAAAAATGAATTCTCTTTACGCGGAGTGGGTTAAAGACCGCTGGTGGCTTTACGAAACGGAGTTTATACCCGAAAGGAACAAGAAATGCGATCTCGTTTTCGAATGCGTGGATTACGAATGCATAGTGTATCTGAATAACGACGAAATAGGCAGGCATAAAGGAGCAAATACGCCGTTCCGCTTTGATTTAGGCGGTTTATTGAAATACGGAGAGAAAAATTTTCTGCGGGTTCTCGTTATGCCGGGCAAGGAGGAAGCGGGGCAGATAGGGTATACATATAACATCCGCGGTCGCCGTCCTCGTTTCGATAACAAATGGGATTTCTGCACGAGGCTTATCAATGTGGGAATATATCGCCCCGTGTATCTCGAATATTACGACAGCGCGAGAATAGATTCCGTTTCTTTTAAGACTACGGACTATAAAAACAGAAAAGGCGCTGCGAGAGTAAAAATATTTTCGCGCGTCGCCAAAACGGAAACCGTCAGGGTTTATGTTCATGACGAAGGCAAATGTCTGTTTTCGGATTCCCGTACGGTTAATCTCGCAAACGGAACTACGGCGGTTGATTTCGACGTGACCGTTCCGAACGGAGAGCTTTGGTTTACCAACGGCGAAGGAAAAGCTAAGACGTATACTTTGGAAGCCTGTATAGACGGTGAGGGCGCAATATCTTCTAAAACGGCAATTATCGGTTTCAGGGAAATATCTTTCGAAATGAACCCGGGCAGCCCGGAGAGTGCTATTCCTTATACGTTTAAAGTAAACGGAAAATGTATTTATGCGAAAGGTTTTAATTTAACTCCGCTTGATTACAGACTCGGCGATGAGACGAACGAAAAGTATGACAGGTTGGTGAGGCTTGCCAAAGAAGCCAATACGAACATTATAAGAGTGTGGGGCGGAGGAATAATCGAAAGCGAGTATTTTTACAGGCTGTGTTCGGAAAACGGAATAATGATCTGGCAGGATTTATTGCAGTCTTCGAGCGGGCTTTCAAACGAGCCGCCCGTCGATAGCGAGTACCTTTCGGCACTGCAGGAGGAGACCCGAAATTTAATCGATTCCAGATCTTCATACCCCTGTTTAGCCGTGATAACGGCGGGTAACGAGCTATTCGGAGGCGACGCAAAACCTATTACGGAAGAGCACCCGAATATAAAAGTAATTAAGAAAGTCCTGGACGAAGAGGAGTGTACGGTGCGTTTTATTACTTCCACTTCCAGCGGCCCGGTTCAGGAAGCTTCTTTAACCGTTCCGGAGCTTAATCACGATATACACGGCCCGTGGCTGTATGGCCCCGACGCGGAGTATTATAGACATTACAACAATTTGAAATGCCTTTTTGCTGGTGAATTCGGTTGCAACGGAATATCTTCGCTTGCTCAATTGAAAAGGATACTCGGCGAAAACGATTTGCGGGTTACTTCGGCTGCCATAAATGAAACGTGGCGCTTTCACGGCGAATGGTGGGATATGAATTCCGTCATAACCGAACTTTTCGGAAAAATAACGGATTTGAACGAATTTGTGGCAATAGGTCGTTTTTTGCAATACAACGGTTTGTTCTACGCCGTTTCTTCGCATAAAAGGAATGCGCCGTACCAGAGCGGCTGTATGGTGTGGCAGCTAAACGAAACGTATCCTAATGCTACTTGCACTTCGCTCGTTGAGTATTACGGAAACGTAAAACCCGCCTATTTCGCAGCTAAACAGGCTTTTGAGAAGGTTTTATTTTCGTTTGAGTACGAGAAACTTTCGTTTGAAACCGGCGAGGAAACGGAGATCAAAGCGTACTTTACCTCCGAGGAAAGCTGCCCTGATATAAAGGCGGAATTCAAGGTAGAAAAAGACTGCAAAACTATCGTAAGCGAGGAGATAAGGGGTGGCACCGATACGGCTATGCAAACTGTATTGCTGAAGAAATTCCGTTTTACGGTTACCGCCGGGAAGCTGTATAAATTTACGCTCGGGGGTACGGTAGCGGGCAGAAATTACATAAGCCGCGCGGTTATGCTCGTTCGCGGCGAAAACGGATTATGCGATAAAAACGCGCTTTTAAATTATATTTCGGAGATGAATTTACAATGAAAACGTTGCCTTTCGGGAATGTAAAAATAACGGATATCAAATTTTGCAAAGATATAAAAAACAACGACGAATTTATGGATTCGCTCGACATGGACAAATTGCTTTTCGCTTATTATACGAATACGGATATCTGTCCGAAAGCTTCTTCTCCGTACGGCGGGTGGGAAAACATAAATTTCGACGACGAGGGGTACTCGCATATAAGCGGGCATACGTTAGGGCATATGCTTTCGGCAATGTCGCAAAGGTTTGCTTCCGAAGGAAAGTTCGGGGATAAAATAGACTATGCCGTGGACGAACTTGCAAAATGTCAATCGGAAAACGGGTATATCAATACAAAGCCGGAGAAAGTTATTGAAGATCTGGAAGAGGACAGGACCGGTGCGAATCATTATTATTCGATGCACAAACATTTGGCGGGGTTGTTCGACACATACCGTTATGCGGGAAGCAAAAAGGCGCTCGGTATTTTATTGCGTTACGCAGACTGGCAGTATTCGAGAATTAAAAACCTTTCGGATGAAAAGCGGGAAAAGATGCTTGAAAAAGAATACGGCGGGATGAACGAATTGCTTTTCAATATCTATTCGGTATCGAAAGACGAAAATCACAAAAAAGCCGCGTATGCTTTTTGTCAGAAAGGGCTTTTCGGGGCGCTTGAAAGGAACGAGGACGTTTTGTGTGGCAACCATGCAAATACCATGATACCGAAAATCGTCGGAGCGGCGAGAGGTTATACGGTGACGGGCGATAAATCCCTGCTTGCCGTTGCCGAAAATTTCTGGAGCATGGTGGTGGAAAGAGGGCGAACCTTTCCTACCGGCGGAAATGCGGAAAGCGAACATTTTTATAAACCGGGCTTTCTGGACAGGCAGATTTACGACGAAGCTCACGAAACTTGTAACGTATACAATATGCTTAAATTAACCGAGATTCTGTTTGAATGCACAGGTGAAAAGAAGTACGCGGATTATTACGAAAAAGCCGTTTTTAACGCGATATCGGGCAGTATTAACGAAAAGGGCTTAAAAACGTACTTTCAGTTTTCGGGGTTCAATGCAAGAAAAATATTTCATTCTCCTTTCGCGTCATTCTGGTGCTGTACGGGCACGGGAATGGAATCGTTTTCCAAATTAAACAAAAACATATACTTTTCGGAAGGTGAGGAATTGTACGTAAATTCTTTTATTTCGAGCGAATGCGTTTTTCCGTTATCGGGCGGGCAGGCACAAATAAAGTTGTCCGATTTGTATGAAGCCTCCGAAATAGAAGTAACCGCGGATAAACCGTTTATACTTAAAGTCAGAAATCCTGGCTGGTCGGATAATACCGAGGTTTTAGTAAACGGACAGCGGACGGCAAACGAAAAGAACGGTTATTTTGAAATCTTCATAAAGGAAGGCAAAACTTTTATACGGATTGATTTTTCCGTCAGGTTGAAGTTTGAAAAACTTGAAAACGAAACGTACTATTTTACTTACGGTAAAAAAGTTTATACGGCAATCGGCAACAGATATGAAAAGCTGAATAATCTGGCTGTCGATTTTTTTGCCGATAAAATCGATTTTGAAAAAGATATCAAGGTTATAAAAAGGCAGAACAGAGAGTTTATCGCAGAAATAAACGGCGAAAAATTGTATCTGAAGCCTTACGACGCCGTTACTGACGAAACTCACAATATGTATTTTGTATTGAGGAAAGACAAGAAATATCCCGAGTACTCTATCGCAATGCACGCAAAGGCAAGTTCTTCCAAGGATGCGGACGAGAATATGCCGAGCGAGCAGAATTGCTGGCTTATAAGAGGGCTGACGCCGAATTTATATCTCGTTCACGACGGCGGCGAGCCTACGAACAGCTACGGTATGCAGGATGAAAAATACCATGTTCATAAATGGGGAAGGTTTGACCATTATTCGATGGGCAGCGGGTATATAAGATATGATTTCGAGAAAGAGGAGACTATTTCCTTTGCTGAAATTTACTGGGCGGACAATACGGACGAACCTCACGGTGCGTTTAAAGGAAACGATACTCTGCCTGAAAAGTGCGTCGCGGAAATTCTTTTAAACGGTAAAATAATATTCAGAAAAGAGCTTGAAAATATAGAAAAAGACAAGTATAACAAAATAGAGTTTCCTAAGATGAAAGCCGATGGAATGAGACTGAAATTAAAAGCAAAAACCGACCACAGCATAGGCATACTCGAGTGGAAAGTATTTTAAAATAAAAAATAATTAAAAGCAAAAACGAGTTTGGTTATTCCGGATTCGTTTTTCTTTTTTGTTCTGAAAAAGTGATTGCCGATGGGCGGTCGGGAAACAGAGGATTATGCCGACGGAAGGAAGCCGTAAATGTGACTTTGCGCAAGGCCTTGTTCCCTGTAAACCTTTGACACGAAATAGATTATTTGGTATAATAATAAAATACAATAGGTGTATTATGATTATTTTAGGACTTGACCCGGGGTTTGCGACGATCGGCTTCGGCGTTATCGAAAGCGACAGAGGCAAGGCAACCGTTGTCGATTACGGTACGATTACCACGTCTAAGGATCTGACCTTTCCCGAAAGACTTATGAAAATTGAAAAGGGTATGGTTGCGTTGATAGAGAAATTTAATCCCGAGCAGATTGCTATGGAAGAATTGTTCTTCAACACAAACATTACCACGGGTATAAACGTTGCCCATGCGAGGGGTGTTATGGTGCTTGTTGCGGCAAGGGAATGCCCCGGCGGGCTTTTCGAATACACGCCTCTTCAGATAAAACAGGCGCTTACGGGCTATGGCAGGGCGGATAAACAGCAGATGATGCAAATGGTTAAAACGTATCTTCGCCTTGACAAAATTCCCCGTCCGGACGACGCGGCGGACGCGCTTGCTGTTGCATTGTGCCACAGCCAGACAAATAGGCTCGGTTCTCTTTTCAGAATGAAATAATTCAATTGATTTAATGCAAAAACCGCCTTTATCGCGGATAAAAGGATTAAAATGATAGGATATATAAAAGGCGTCGTGACGGATATTTTTCCCGGCGGCGTGCTTCTTGAAAACAACGGAATAGGTTACGAAATAAGTCTTTCGGCATGTGCTTTCGAAAGGCTTGTAAGGGACACTCAGGGAGGTGTTTACACCTACCTGCAGGTCAGAGAGGACGGATTAAGCCTTTTCGGCTTCGATACAGTAGAAGAAAAGAGAATGTTTTTAAAACTTATTTCGGTTTCCGGGGTTGGCCCTAAAATGGGCATAGCGATCCTCGGCGGAATGAGCCTTAAAGACCTTGCTATGGCTATCGCCACGTCCGACGCAAAAACGCTTTCCCGAATAAAAGGTTGCGGCAAAAAAACCGCGGAGAGGATTATTCTCGAACTCAGGGAAAACATTTCTTCGCTCGATTTAGGTTCGTCCGCAACGGCTTCTCCACTTCCGATGGGGGACGAATCGGACGCGGTTATCGCGCTTATGAGCCTCGGTTTTTCAAGGGCGGAGAGCGAAAAAGCCGTTTCTTCCGCTTATATGAACGGTGCGAACGGTGTGGAAGAAATAATATCTTTTGCTTTGAAGGGGCTTGCCAAGTAGCCCGGAGTTTAGTGATTTTAAACGGAAAAGTAAAAGCAAAATGTGCGGATAACGTGAGAAAAAGGGTATTTATTAACGGAAAAATGCTATGATTGAAATGGAAGACGACAGACTGATTGTGTCTACGAAAACCGAATACGACGACGTGGAAAACGTGCTCAGACCGAAAAGCATGGCGGGCTATGTGGGGCAGGAAAAGGTTAAGGAAAACCTTGCCGTGTTCATGCAAGCCGCAAAACTGCGCGGGGAGGCGTTGGATCACGTTCTGTTATACGGCCCCCCGGGGCTCGGTAAAACCACGCTTGCGCACATTATAGCAACCGAAATGGGCTCCAACATCAAGGTTACTTCGGGTCCTTCCATAGAGAAGGCTGGCGACCTTGCGGCTATACTTACTAACCTCGAAGCCAATGACGTGCTTTTCATAGACGAAATTCATCGTCTCAACCACACCGTGGAGGAAATACTCTACCCCGCGATGGAGGACTATTCGCTCGATTTTATAATCGGCAAAGGACCTTCGGCAAGAAGCGTGCAAATACCGTTAAAACCGTTCACGCTGATAGGCGCCACCACAAAGGCGGGTAGGCTTTCTTCGCCGTTGCGCGATCGTTTCGGCGTAATCTGCAGGTTGGAAATGTATTCGGTCGACGAGCTTGCGGAGATTGTGCGGCGTTCTGCTGTGCTTCTCGGCACAAGCATAAACGAGGACGCTTCCAAGGAACTCGCCACGCGTAGCCGGGGAACACCGCGTATTGCGAACAGACTTTTGAAAAGAGTGAGGGATTTTTCTTCTGTGAGAGGGCATGACGTTATCAATTTCGAAACGACTTCCGATGCGCTCGACCGTCTGGAAATAGATAAATTAGGGCTTGACTCTACGGATAAAAAGATGCTGCTTTCCCTTATGGATAAATTCGGCGGCGGCCCCGTAGGGTTAGATACTCTGGCTGCTACCATAAACGAGGACTCGAATACGATTGAGGACGTGTACGAGCCGTACCTTCTTCAGCTCGGCTTTATTTCAAGAACTCCGAGAGGCAGGGTTGCGCTCAAACGGGCGTACGACCACCTGGGTAAAAAGATGCCGAAGAACAACAAATATCAACTTTCTATGTTCGACGAGGATTGAATTTACTCCTTCTCCAAACATACAAAATAACGGATAATGCGCGAAATGCGTCGCTTTTTATAATATGCTGAGCACGAAAGACTTTTATTACGACCTGCCGGAAGAGCTTATTGCACAGACTCCCAAAGAGCCGCGCGACAGCTCACGCCTGCTCGTTTACAACAGAAAAACAGATACGGTAGAACACAAGATTTTCAGAGACGTTCTCGATTACTTTAACAAGGGCGACCTCATCGTGGTAAATGACACCAAGGTTTTACCCGCAAGATTGTTCTTTTACACCGCTCACGGCGGAAGGGTGGAAGTACTTCTTTTAAAAAGGCTTAATCTTACCGATTGGGAGGTTCTTGTAAAGCCCGGGAAGAAAGCAAAGGAGGGCGTAAAACTTATCGCCAACGAGGAGCTTTCTTTGGAAGTTCTCTCCCGCACGGATGACGGCGGAAGAATAGTAAGGTTTATTTTCAACGGGGTTTTCGAGGAGATTATTTCCCGCATAGGGGAAATGCCGTTGCCGCCGTATATTCACGAAAAGTTAAAGGATAAAGACAGATACCAGACTGTTTATTGCAAAACGGAAGGCTCGGCTGCTGCACCCACCGCGGGCTTGCATTTTACCCCGCAGCTTATAGCCGCGCTCAAGGAAAAGGGTGTGGAATTCGCAAGGGTGTTGTTGCACGTAGGGCTCGGAACGTTCCGCCCCGTCAAGGTGGACGACGTTACGCAACATAAAATGCATACCGAGTTCTATAAAATCGATGAGGAGAACGCGGAGAAAATTAACGCCGCAAAGCGCGAAGGCAGGCGGGTTATCGCCGTCGGCACGACGAGCGTGAGAACGCTTGAAACGGTTGCGGACGAGAACGGCTTTGTGAGGGCTTGTTCGGGGGATACGAATATTTTTATCTACCCGCCATATAAGTTTAAATGCGTGGACGCGCTTATAACGAACTTTCACCTGCCCGAATCTACCCTCGTAATGCTCGTTGCGGCTTTCACTTCGAGGGAGAAAATTCTTTCTCTTTACGAAACCGCGGTAAAGGAAAAATACCGTTTCTTCTCTTTCGGCGACGCGATGCTCATTCTGTAACCGTCGGAAATATTGTATAGCGCTGTCGGTTCCGATAAAACCGATTTGTAAACGTTGTTGTATTAAAAAAATATGGATTAAGCCGCGAAAAAGGCGACTTTTTGAAAAAATATGAGTAAATTTTCATTTGAAGTAATAAAACAGGACGCCGAAAGCGGCGCGCGCGCGGGCATACTGCACACCCCGCACGGAGATATCGAAACGCCCATTTACATGCCCGTAGGCACACAGGCTACGGTCAAGGGGATTCTTCCCAAAGATTTAAAAGAAATAGGCGCGCAGATTATTCTTGCCAACACCTATCACTTGTATATGCGCCCCGGCGACGAACTTATCAAAAAGGCGGGCGGGCTTCACAAGTTTATGAACTGGGATAAGCCCATTCTGACAGACAGCGGCGGATTTCAGGTTTTTTCGCTTGCCAAGCTGAACGACATTAAGGACGAGGGCGTAAAATTTCATTCCCACGTTGACGGAAGCATTCATTTGATAACGCCCGAAAAGGCTATGGAAATAGAGCATAACCTCGGCTCCGATATAATGATGGCGTTCGATCAGTGCACGGAATACGGCGCCACGTACGAGCAGTCCGAAAAAGCCATGCGCAGAACGCTCGATTGGCTTGACCGTTGCTGCAAGGTACACAACACGGATACGCAGGCGCTGTTCCCGATAGTTCAGGGTAACGTGTTTTTCGACCTGAGAAAGGAAAGCCTTTTGCAGACGATACCTTACGCCAAACACGGTATAGCGATAGGCGGTCTTTCCGTCGGTGAACCGAAGCCGCTTATGTACTCCGTTCTTGACGAAATGTTGCCGTACTATCCCGAAAATATGCCCCGCTATCTTATGGGCGTAGGCAGCCCGGACTGCATAATAGAGGGCGTTTTAAGGGGAATAGATATGTTCGACTGCGTTCTCGCGACGAGGATTGCGAGGAACGGCACCGCGTTGACTTCACGCGGGAGGGTTGTCGTGAGAAACGGCAAGTACAGGGAGGATTTTACTCCGCTCGACCCCGAATGCGACTGCTACTGTTGCAGAAATTATACGAAAGCTTACCTTCGCCATATGGTGAACGTGGGCGAAATGACGGGCGCGATGTTGCTTAGCATGCACAACACGCACTTCCTGTTAAAGCTTGCGCATAACATAAGGGAAGCCATTCTTGGCGGATACCTGAGGGATTTTGCCAAAGATTTTTACGCTAAATACGGTACGGAAAAGAATTTTTGACATTTTATCGTTTTTTTCGAGCTTTTGCGATTAAAAAACACTTGCAAAAATTCCAAAAAACAAGTACCATATATATAAGGAATGGAATCTAAATAATTATTAAAACAAAAAACGGGACGCTTTGCGTCAAAAGGAGATAAAAATGTATAACCTGATCAACTTTCTCTCGTCGTCGGTAAGCTTGTCGTCGGGCTCGACACCGAAACAGAACAACATTTTCACCTATATAATTTTCGGCGTTCTTGCCATTATGATCATCGTTTATTTCTTCTTTTCTTCGAGGCAGAATAAGAAACGCCGCGAAGAAGCCGAAGCAAAAGTAAACAATATGCAGATAGGCGACAAAGTTAAAACCATCGGCGGCATCTGTGGTACCGTTGCGGAAATCAACGAAGAAGAAAACACTTTTGTTCTTAAAACGGGCATGGATGATTGTCCAAACTACATAAAGTTCGATAAAGTTGCAATCTACCAGATAGAAAAAGCCGAAACGTTTAACACCGAGACCGAAGCCGCTCAGGCTACCGAAACGGAACAAACCGCTACGGAAGAAACAACGGAAACTGCGGCCGAAGAAGCGCCCGCCGGCGAAACAGCTACGGAAGAAGCTACGGATAGTGAAACGACCGAACCCGCGACCGAAGAATCCGCAGAGGGTACGGAAGATTCCGAAGAAAACAACTAAAAGCGCCGTATATCGCGCATAATTCAATAAAAAAGCTTTTTGAGAGCCGGAAGAATCATTCTTTTCCGGCTCGTTTTTTATATATCCGTAAGTTGTTTTAAAAAAACATAGGCGGGGTATTATAAGCGGAATATTATAAAGTATAATAAAAAAGCCCCGAAAACGCGTGTTTTACGGGACTTTTATATACAAAAAATCGTGCATTCTTTTTTGACAAGACGCACCGAAGCGTTAACGCGGCAGGGTACTCCGTTAAAGCATCCTTACATCACACGAACGTGACCGCTTAGTGCTGCTGCATTCCTGCTCTGACACGGTTCACGGGCGTCCGTTGCATAAGACCTTAACATCAACATTCCTTACCGTGCGCAGCCAACCATACGTCAAGCCGAGAAAGACTTTCAGCCCCGCTGTAGCGGATTGCGGGTTCAGGGCACCGCTAGCTCCCCACTTAGCACGATATTATTATTTTATACCAAAAAAAAATTTTTTGCAAGCGTTTTCCGCTTTACTAATTGCTTTTTTTCGGGTATAATAAATATACGTGAATTTTTCATCACGAAAAATGTAATTTTAAGGCGATAATTGAGGACGCGTCCTTTTGCTTCAGACTCTCAGAGAGCCGCCGTTCGGTGCAAGGCGGAAGTTTCGGGCAACGGGGTATCACCTCATAGCCGGCGTTCGAACGCGAATAACTTCGCTTGTAGTCCGCACGTTTCCCTTTACGAAAAAAGGATTTGAGGGCGCGCTTTTCGGCGCGAATTGAAGTGGTACCGCGGGAACTCCGTCTTCTTTTAAGAAGGCGGTTTTTGTATTTTTCGGGCAGACAAACGGATTTATTTTCCTCTCGTTTTTCTTTCGGCAGAACTCCGACCCGCTTATTTCATATACCGCAAACCGTATTTTCAGTTACGACAAAAAACAAACCGATTTATTTAAAGGTGAGATTATGTATAAAAAAGTTGATACCTCTCTGAACTTCACTGACAGAGAGAAAGAAGTCCTGGACTTCTGGAAAAAGAACGACGTTTACAAGAAGAGCGAACGTAAAAACGAAGGCGGCGAACCTTTCTGCTTCTACGACGGACCGCCGACTGCTAACGGTAAACCGCATATCGGTCACGTTCTTACAAGAACGATGAAGGACATCATTCCCCGTTACCAGACCATGAAGGGCAAATACGTTCTTCGTAAAGCCGGTTGGGATACGCACGGGCTTCCGGTAGAGCTAGAAGTGGAAAAAACTCTCGGCATGGACGGCAAACAGGATATCGAAAGATACGGAATAGAACCGTTCATTAAAAAATGCAAGGAGAGCGTCTGGAAGTATCAATCCGAATGGGAAAAGATGAGCGACCGTATAGGTTACTGGGTAGATATGGAAAACCCTTATGTTACCTATAACGATAACTACATCGAAAGCGAATGGTGGGCTTTAAAGGAAATTTGGAAGAAAGGTCTTTTGTATAAAGGACACAAAATCGTTCCTTACTGCCCGCGTTGCGGAACTGCGCTTTCCTCTCACGAGGTAGCTCAGGGTTACAAGGACGTAAAGGAAAAATCCGTATTCGTTAAATTTAAGGTGAAGGGTGAGGACAACAAATACATTCTCGCCTGGACGACCACGCCCTGGACGCTTCCCTCCAACGTTGCGCTCTGTATGAACGCAAAAGAGGATTATGTAGAAATAGTTTCGGACGGCGTTCATTATATTCTTGCGGAAGCGCTCGTCTGCAAACTTTTTGAAGAGTACGAAGTCGTTGACCGCAAAAAGGGCAGCGAATACGAGGGAACGGAATATGAACCGTTATTCCCGTACGCCCTCGGCACGTTCAAAGAAAAAGCTTACTATGTAACGAATGACGATTACGTTACGCTTACCGACGGTACCGGCGTAGTTCATATCGCTCCCGCTTTCGGCGAGGACGACGCCAAGGTAGGAAGAAAATACAATCTTCCTTTCGTTCAGCTTGTGGACGACAGGGGCAGATTTAAAGAAAACACCGGCGACCTTGTGGGTATTTTCGCAAAGGACGCGGATAAGCTTATAATCAAAGACCTTAAAGAAAGGGGACTTTTATTCAAAGAGCTGATGTTTGAACACAGCTATCCTTTCTGCTGGAGATGCGATACCCCGCTTTTGTATTATGCGCGTAGCAGCTGGTTCATCAAGACCACCGCGGTCAAGGACAGACTTATTGCCGCAAACAATTCCGTACACTGGATACCCGAAACGATCGGTACCGGCAGAATGGGCAACTTCCTTGAAAACGTCATCGACTGGGGACTTTCGAGGGAGAGATATTGGGGAACTCCGTTGCCCGTCTGGACTTGCTCCGAATGCGGTAAGGTGCACGTTATCGGCTCCAAGGCGGAACTAAAAGAGCTTTGCGGCATCGAGGGCGATATTGAACTTCACCGCCCGTACATCGACGCACCGACCTTTAAATGCGAATGCGGCGGCACGATGAGAAGGGTTAAGGACGTTATAGACTGTTGGTTCGATTCCGGCTCCATGCCTTTCGCACAGTATCATTATCCGTTTGAAAACGATAAACTTTTCCATGAAAGATTCCCCGCGGATTTTATAAGCGAAGCGGTTGATCAGACGAGAGGTTGGTTCTATACGCTTCTCACTATTTCCACAATCCTGTTCGACAAGGCTCCGTTCAAAAACTGTATAGTTCTGGGGCACGTAAACGATAAAAACGGCATTAAGATGTCCAAGCACAAGGGCAACGTCGTAGACCCGTGGACGGTACTCGATAAGCAGGGAGCAGACGCTGTAAGATGGTATTTCTACACGTCGTCCGCTCCATGGCTCCCGTCAAGGTTTTACGAAGAAGCCGTTTCTGAAGGTCAGCGTAAATACCTCGGAACGCTCTGGAATACCTACGCTTTCTTCGTTTTATATGCGGAAATTGATAAATATAACCCGTCCGAGTACAGCCTTGACAAGTGCAAGCTGTCGCTCATGGATAAATGGATAATTTCCAAGCTGAACACTCTTATAAAGGAAGTTGACGCAAACCTTGCCGTTTACGAGATATTCGAAGCGGGCAGGAAGCTTCAGGACTTCACGGATGAGCTTTCCAACTGGTACGTTCGCCGCGGCAGAGAGAGATACTGGGGCAGCGAAATGACGGAGGATAAGGCGGCGGCTTACACCACCCTTTACACCGTACTTGTTACGCTTGCAAAACTTACCGCTCCGTTCACGCCGTTCATTGCGGAAAGCATTTACAGAAACCTCGTTCCCGCGTTCTATAAGGACGCGCCCGAATCCGTTCACCTTTGTTCCTTCCCCGTATGCGACGAAAAAGCCGTAGATAAAACGCTTGAAGCTGGCATGGCGGAAGTTTTGCAGATAGTGGTGCTCGGCAGAGCTGCGAGAAATTCTTCCAACATCAAAAACCGTCAGCCTCTTTCCAAAGTCATGGTTTCGGCTAAATTCGGCGCGACCCTTTCGGAAGAGCTTCTGTCGATTGCGAGGGACGAACTCAACGTTAAAGAAATTTCTCTTACGGATAACGCTTCAGGCTACATTACGTATAAACTTAAGCCGCAGCTCAAGACGTTAGGACCTAAATACGGTAAACTTCTCGGCGGTATCCGCTCCTTCCTCGAAACGTGCGACAGCGCAGAAGTCGTTGCGGCGGTTAAGGACGGCGGCGTTTATAAAACAGAAATCAACGGGCAGCTAGTAGAGTTTTCCAAAGACGATTTGCTTATCTCCTCCGAAAGTGCGGAAGGATTCGTTTCTGCTTCGGACGACGGCATGACCGTGGTGCTTGACGTTCACCTTACCCCCGAACTTTTAGACGAGGGCAAGACCCGCGAGATAATTTCGAAAATTCAGACGATGAGAAAGGAAGCCGGCTTCGAAGTGACCGACAGAATAATTATCGGCTACGAAGCTTCGGGCGACGCCAAGCGCGTTTTAGAGCAGTATAATAAAGAAATTACTTCTTCCGTTCTCGCAGGCGAAATGAAAGAAGGCACCGATGCCGACGGCTTCACAAGAGAGCTTGACATCAACGGCGAGAAGGTTGTTCTCTCCGTCAAGAAGATAAAGTAAAATTATAAAAGCCCCGTTTTTCTCACGTTAAACGGGGTTTCGGAGAATAAAATGAGGCTTGCCGATAAATGGAAAGACTACCGCGTGATTGCCACCGGCGACGGATATAAACTTGAGAAATGGGGTGACGTAATACTTCTTCGCCCCGATCCGCAGGTTATATGGCACGCGCAGACGGATATGGAAAAATACCCGGGGTTGTGCGCAAAGTACGTTCGCAGCGAAACGGGCGGCGGCGGTTGGAAGTACCTTTCCAAAATGCCGGACGAATGGACTATAAACTACGGCGATTTGAAATTTAAAATTAAACCGATGGGCTTTAAGCACACAGGGCTATTCCCCGAACAGGCGGCTAACTGGGAAACCGTTTCCGAACTTATCCGCAACGCCGGCAGGGAAATAAGCGTGTTAAATCTGTTCGCCTACACAGGCGGGGCTACGGTGGCTTGCCTTAATGCGGGCGCTTCCGTCTGCCACGTCGACGCGGCCAAGGGCATGGTCGAACGCGCGGGCGAAAACGTAAGGCTTTCGGGCTTAAAGGATAAACCCGTAAGGTTTATAGTTGACGATTGCAAAAAATTCGTTCAGCGCGAAATTCGCAGGGGCAGAAAGTACGACGCGATTATTATGGACCCGCCGAGCTATGGCAGGGGACCCAACGGCGAAATGTGGAAGATAGAAAGCGAGCTGTACGATTTCGTTTCCCTTTGCAGGGGAGTGCTTTCGGATGACCCGCTGTTCGTACTTATAAACAGCTACACCACGGGGCTGCAACCCGCGGTACTCAATAACATTTTAACGCTTACTATGAAGGGCTTGCCCGGAAGAACGGAAGCTTACGAGGTAGGGCTTCCTACAGATGAAGGCATCGCGCTGCCGTGCGGTGCGGGAGGTATATATATAAATGACCGTAAATGATTTAGTGATATTGTATGAAGATAATCATATAATTGTGGTTTTAAAACCGCAGAACGTACCTTCGCAAGGGGACGACAGCAACGACGTCGATATGCTTTCGATTGTCAAAGAGTATATTAAGGAAACTTACAAAAAGGAAGGCAACGTGTACGTCGGGCTTGTTCACAGACTTGACAGACCGACGGGCGGGGTCATGGTTTTCGCAAAAAGCTCTAAAGCCGCTGCAAGGCTTTCCGAACAGATGAAGGCGGGAGATTTCGAAAAGAAATATTTTGCTGTTTTGTGCGGGGTTCCGAGGGAAAAGAAAGCCGTTCTTACGAACTATCTTAAAAAGAACGCCGTGAACAATATGGTTTACGTTTGCGGACCCACCGTTGAAGGCGCTAAACTTGCGGAACTCGATTATAAAATTTTGCAGGAAGCGGACGGCTTATCGCTTGCGGAAGTAAGACTTCACACGGGCAGAAGCCATCAGATTCGCGTTCAGATGAATTTCCTCGGCACGCCCGTCTACGGAGATATGCGCTACGGCGGTGAAAAAGCCAAAAAGGGGTACCTCGCTCTTTGGGCGTACTCGCTCTCTTTCACTCACCCCGTTTTAAAAGAACGCATGGTATTTAAGGTTCAGCCCCCCGTTGACGTTAAGCCTTGGAATGAGTTCGATCTGGAGAAACCCTTCCTTTACATCAACCCGAAGAACGCTTAACTTTATATAAGCGTCTGTTGTCTTTTGTGCGTTTAACGCGCGAAAAAGGGCACTTATTTGTAGTAATACGGCGAAGATAAAAACACAGTCCCCGTTAGTAGTCGCGGGCGATGCCTTAAAAAGGCATTCAGTAACCTTCCTCCTTGGTCGTCTGTTCTTCGCCTTAATTTTTTTAAGGAGGTCTTTTATGATAAAAGAAATTTTGGAGCTGACCGTTTATTTCGACGGGCAGTTCTACGTCGGTTTATTCGAGAGGAAGTGCAGGGGAAGAATTTCCGCTTGCAGATATGTCTTTGGCGCAGAACCGAAAGATTCGGACGTTTTTGAGTTTGTGACGGATAACTTCGACAAACTGAAATTCAGCCCGTTTGTTCAAAGCGACGTTACTTTTAAGGAGCACAAAAATCCGAAAACCCGCCAACGTAAAATTAAACAAAGCCTTGCAGATTCTTCTTCCGTGGAAACAAAATCCCAGCAAGCCATAAAAAAGCAAATAGAGGAACGCAAAACGGAAAGTAAAAACAACGCTAAGATTCGCAAGGAAGAAGAGGCGGAAGAAGCTTTTCAAAAGCGACAACAAAAGAAAAAAGAGAAGCACAACGGACATTAGCCTTAGAAAGATTTTTCTCGGCGGAAAATTATTGTTTTGTATACCGAGAACGGAAACAAATATTTCTCCTTATAAGGGGAGCGGAAGTTTGTTATTATTCTCTCTTACAAACTCGGATACCTGCCTGTGGCGGCATCGCCACCGACACGAAAATAGCCTCCCTCTGAGAGGGAGGCTAAATTTATCTTGTACGGGAACGTATTATTACTTTCCGCAACCGCAGCCGAAGCCGAAACCTGTTCCGTTGCCGCCTTTATTGCAGCAGCACATCCATACGAGAAGTAAAGGCAGTAAGCATTCGCAGTTGCAAAGCTTATCGAAGATACCTTCGAGGCAGCCGCCTCCGCAGCAGGTTACGAGAAGTATTATAAGTATCCAAAGGTAGCAATTGTTTCCGCCGGGACATAAACAGTTCATCATAATTTTTTTCCTCCGTTTTATAAAGACGGTACGGACTAAGGGATATGTAAATTTTTTTATAAGCCCGCATTGTCTTTTCGTTCCATAATATTTTTTTTCTCAAAAAAATGTTACAATCATTTTGCCGAATTACAAAATATAGGACGAAAAAACAATTTTTACGACACAAAAAACGCAGCAAAGTCTTACGCTTCACTGCGTTATTTTTTTAAAAAAATTTTTCCGTCGGAAGCAGCAGGGACTTGCGTTTCTTGCCGCCGATTATTTTTTATTGTTTTTCTTCCATTCTTTAATTTCTTCAAGCCTGTCTTTATAACGTTTTTCAAGTCCTTCTTCGGTGGGAATATAATATTCTTTTCCGATGAGATTATCGGGCAGGCATTGCATGGAGGAGAGCTTGTCCTTCATATCGTGCGCGTACTCGTAACCCTTTCCGTAGCCTTGCTCCTTCATAAGTTTGGTGGGCGCGTTGCGGATAACTAAAGGAACGGGTTCCGCAAGCATGGTAAGGGCGTCCTTTTTGGCGCTTTCGTAAGCCACATACATGGAGTTTGACTTTGGCGACATAGCCATATAAACCACAGCCTGCGTAAGGTGAACGCTACATTCCGGCATGCCTATAAGATTGCATGCCTGAAAAGCCGCCACGGCGATTTCCAGCGCACGCGGGTCTGCAAGCCCTACGTCCTCGCTTGCAAAACGGGTCACTCTTCTTGCTATATAAACGGGGTCTTCGCCCGCTTCGAGCATGCGTGCAAGCCAATATACCGCCGCGTCGGGGTCGGAATTCCGCATGGATTTATGAAGCGCGGAAATAAGATTGTAATGTTCCTCGCCCGTTTTGTCGTACAAAAGCGATTTTCGTGAGGTAGCCTGCTCGACGGTTTCTTCGTCCACGGTAATTTCGTCGCCGTCGGTCTTTCCGTTGAGAACTACCATTTCAAGCGTAGTGAGCGCGCTTCTCGCGTCCCCGTTGGAAAACTCCGCAATCGTCCTGATAATATCGTCGGAAATATTCACTTTTTGCTTCCCGAAGCCGCGTTCGTCCGTAATAGCGCGCTTTAAAAGAGCGCAAAGCTCCTCGGTCTTGAGCGATTGAAGAACAAACACCTTGCACCTCGAAAGAAGAGCTCCGTTTATCTCAAACGACGGGTTTTCCGTCGTCGCGCCTATGAGAATGATGCTCCCTTTTTCGACGTACGGAAGAAAAGCGTCCTGCTGCGCTTTGTTGAAGCGGTGTATTTCGTCCACGAAAAGAATGGTTTTTTCGCCGAATCTTTTATTCTTCTCGGCTTGTTCCATCACTTGTTTAATCTCTTTTATGCCGCTCGTCACCGCGGAAAAATCTATAAACGAAGCCCGCGTTTTCCTTGCGATAATTCTTGCAAGCGTGGTTTTACCCACCCCGGGCGGCCCCCAGAAAATCATCGAGCAAACGGAATCGCTCTCGATAAGTTTTCTTAAAACCTTGCCTTCGCCTATAAGGTGCGTCTGCCCGCAAAATTCGTCCAACGTTCTGGGGCGCAGGCTTTCCGCAAGCGGCATATCCGTTCTGTTTTCAAATAAAGTTTGCTGGTCGTAATACATTTTTCACCCGAAAAATAAAATATAGGGATTATCTTAATCTTCAGTATATCATAGGTTTGCGGGTTTTGCAAGAAAAAGAAATTATTCATTCAAAAAAATTTCTTACAAATTCTCGTGAAAACTATTGACATTCATATGAATGTGCGATATAATACAATCACAAAAGAAAAAAGGGGATACTCTATGGCTGAATTTTTTCCGGGGAGCATAATCGAAAAGAATAAACTTAGCGGCAGGGAATTTTTAAACGGAATGTTTAACGGCAGTAAGGGGCTTGTTATGTCGCAAATCCGTGATTTTACCGGTCTTAACGTAACGGCTATTCAAAATTGGATAAACCGCGGTTGGCTTTCCCATCCGACTGCTAAAAAGTATAACATCGACCAGGTGGCGCGCATATTGATAATAAATATGCTCCGTCGCACGATGAGCCTCGAGGATATCTCAAAGCTTCTGTTCTACATTAACGGCGTGGCGGGCGATAAGAGGGATGACGTTATAAACGAATCCGAACTGTACGGCTACGTCTGCGATATGGCTTTTGCGGAAAGTGACAAAAATGACCTCGACGGGTTGGTGGACGAGGTTACCGAAAACTTCGCAGAAAGAAGAGCGGGGGATACCGAAAAACTTAAAACCACGTTGAAGATAATATACTTTAACACCGTGGCTCAGAAGAATATTTCCCGTGCGGAAACCCTTCTTGAAGGAATAAAATAGTTTTTTGGAGGAATAAAAAAGGCAGATAACCTTAGAAATAAGGGGTTTTATATAAAAAGGAGAAGATTATGTGGCAGAATTTAACTACGTTGCAGCAGGTTTATTTTTGCATAGCGGTATTCTTTTCTGCAGTGCTTATACTGCAATTCATACTGGCTATAGTCGGTGTAGGTCAGGGCGGCGATACGGAAGTGGATCTTGACGGCGACGGCGAGCCGGACGTAACGGTGGATACTTCAGACGGTATCGTTCCGTTTACGCTCAAAGGCGTGATTGCCTTTTTTGCGGTAGGCGGCTGGATAGGATTTGCCCTCGGCGACGGAACGATTTCTTCCGCCTGGGCGATAATAGTATCCGTGCTTTCAGGTTTCGCCGCGCTCGTGGGCGTGGGCTTCCTTATGAAGTGGATTATGCGTTTGCAGTCATCCGGAACCATGGATATAAAAAACGCCGTCGGAAAGATTGCGGAAGTGTATCTTACTATCCCCGCAAAGTGCGCCGGCAACGGAAAAATTAATCTCGAACTTCAGGGTGCGTATATCGAAACGGAGGCGATTACCGAATGCGAACAGCCTATAAAAACCGGCGAAAAAGTCAGGGTAGTCAAAATAGAAGGCGGCGTCTGCGTGGTCGAAAGGTTGTTCGATTAACATATTATAAAACACAAAATACCCCGATTTTGTGAGAAAAAGGGGATTAAATAAAAAAATAAAGGAGAAAGAAATGAACAATTTACTAATCAGCACGGGCGGCATAGTCGCGGTTATCGTAGTCTTGGTTTTAATACTTTTTACGTTAATATTGCTTATATGTTCGCGTTTCAAAAAATGCCCTTCGGATAAAATTATGGTAGTCTACGGGCGTGTTTCCAAAAATTCGGACGGAACAAACCGCTCCGCAAAATGCCTGCACGGCGGCATCACGTTTATAGTGCCCGTTCTGCAGGACTATTCGTTCCTCGATTTAACGCCTATGTCGATTTCGGTTGACCTTAAAAGCGCACTTTCCCGCCAGAACATTCGTATCGACGTACCTTCGATATTCACGGTAGGTATCTCTACGGAGCCTTCGGTAATGCAGAACGCGGCGGAAAGACTGCTCGGGTTGCAGTTGCCTCAAATTCAGGAACTTGCAAAGGATATCATCTTCGGTCAGCTTCGTCTCGTAATCGCTACGATGGACATAGAGGAAATCAATACGGACAGAGATAAGTTCCTCGAAGCCGTTTCCAGAAACGTTGAGGGCGAACTTAAAAAGATAGGTTTAAGACTTATAAACGTTAACGTTACGGATATTTCGGACGAGTCCGGTTACATCATCGCGCTCGGTAAGGAAGCCGCTGCAAAGGCGATAAACGACGCGAAAATTTCCGTTGCGGAAGCCGACAGAGCAGGTGCTATCGGTGAAGCGAACGCCAAAAAAGAACAGCGTATAAGGGTCGCTACGGCGGATTCCGAGGCTATCAAGGGTGAAAACGAAGCAAAAGTCGAAATCGCAAATTCCAACTCGTTGCTCCGTCAGAGGCAGGCGGAAGCCGAACAGCAGGCTGTTTCCTGCGAGCAGATAAACAGATTTAAGGCGCAGGAGGACGCTTACGCCGCGGATAAAAACGCGGAACTTGTTCGTGCGGAAAAGGAAAAAGCAACGCAGGAAGCGGATATAATCGTTCGTGCGGAAATCGAAAAGAGAAAAGCCGAACTCGAAGCGGAAGCCGCTGCAGAGCAGTTCAGAAGAAAGGCAAAAGGCGAGGCGGACGCTATCTTTGCTAAAATGGAAGCGGAAGCGCGCGGCGTAAGAGAAGTATTGACCGCACAGGCGGAAGGTCTTGCTCAGATAGTTCAGGCGGCAGGCGGCGATCCCAACGAGGCTACAAGGCTTATGATTGCCGATAAGATAGAGGAAATAGTTAAAGCTCAGGTGGAAGCTATCAAGAACATCAAGATAGATAAGGTAACCGTATGGGACGGAAACGGCGGCGAAAACGGCAAAACCGCAACCGCAAACTTCCTTTCCGGAATGACTAAATCTCTTCCCCCGATGACCGATTTATTTGAAATGGCGGGGCTTTCCATGCCGGATCTTGTAAAGGCAAAAAAGCTTGAAGAAAACAAGGACGAAACCGTAAAAGTCCCAGAAAACGCGGATAAAACGGTAGAAACCAAATAAAAACTTTAACAAAACAAATAGCGCGGGCGGACAAATTTTGTCCGCCCGCGTGTTCTTATAAAAATAAAATTCAGCAAAGAATAGTTGTAGAGGGAGTAGAGGAATTGTTACAGGAATGCAATAATTCCGTCATATCGAGAAGAGGAAGAACATACGGCGGAATGTTCGCCATGCGAGTAAGCTCGCTGACGGACGAGCGTACGAACGGATATACCGTTTCCGCTACGTTTACGATAAGGCGGTTTGCGTCCTCGCCGTTCTCTATGGAAAACGCCCCTACCGCCGTTATGGAAAATTCAAACGGAATAGGGTGATCGGTTTGTTTTAACTCCACGGTGAACGTACAAAGTATTTTTTCCGGTCCTTTTTTTATATTGCAACCGATTTTGGGGTTGATTTTATAACTTTTATAAGGCTCGGCGTCGGGCATAAGTTTAAAAGACGCTTCGTGTATTTTATAGTCTATAAATTTCATTTTTTCCTCCCTTTTACAGGCTGTTCGCCTGATTGTTTGTTTCGGGGTCTTTTTCGGAAGCCCCGTCCAGATATGTCAGCAGGGTTTGCATTACATGCGCGTTTTCGGCAGCGGCGCGGTTGAACGCAAGATATAACTCAGTGGTATCGTATCTCGCGTCGTGGCTTTGTCCGTAGGCGCCGAAAAGTTTAGCCGTTTCCGTCGTTACGTCGTACGGGTAAAGGTCGTAGTAGTCTGAAAACTCCGTAAGTTTGGGGTATTTGTAGCCCCTGCCGTTCGCCCTCGGTATTTTGATTATATCCGTAAAATATCGCATGGAGCAAATTCCTTCACGGTAGCGGAACTGTCTGTCGTGGTAGGCAAATTCCGCAATCATAAACTTTAAATCGAAAGAAAGATTGTGGGCGATTATTACGTCAGCACGGAGAAAATCGTCGAAAATTTCTTCGATATCCGTGGAGAACGTGTGCCCTTTTGAAAGTTCTAAGAGCTTTTCCGGGGTAAACCCGTGCACCGCGACGGCGGAAGGTTCAATGTAATCCACGTAGAAAAAGAAGTTTTTGGCTTTGACTTCCGTACTCGTCTGCATAACGTAGGAAAGCTGAATAATTCTACCGGGACTTAGCCCCGTCGTTTCGGTATCGAAAAATAGTATCATATTAAAATATTGTAACACGTTTTTAAATATTTTTCAACTTTATTCGTCGCCCCGCCGGATATTTGTGTATCCGCCGCGACTAAACCTATAATTATTTATAACAGCTGTGTTTTTCATTCGTATTTGTACAAATCGCTTATTTATTTGTATATATCGGCAAAAATTGTTTACAATAAGCGAAAAAGATAAATTTGTATCGAAAAGTGTATATTCAAAATTGCGAAAGAGTGTTATGTTTTTCGTGGTAAAAAGGGGAGCAGATATATGGAAATCGTTCAGATCGAAACAAATAAAATATCTCCGTACGTAAGACATGCGGACTTTGTGGAAACAACAAACGAAATTTTTCACGTACCGTGGAGAATTATTTACGACTACGAATTTTATTTTGTGGTAGAAGGAAAAATTACCGTAATAACCGAAAACGAGGAAGTTACTCTCGAAGCGGGCGACGTTCATATAATGAGACCTTCGTGCTGGCACAGAAGAATCGCTACAACACACAAAATAGGCTACTATAATATGCATTTCGATTTTCTTAAGCTTGAAGAAAACAGTGTTTTTTCCACCTATAACGAATACGTAGTGCCAATAAACCGCAATGAGAGAAGGGTAAAAAAGAACGATATACTCAATCAAAGGGTCGTTTACGAGCCTAAGGATATAGCTCTTCCTTTGAAAGCTACGGTAAAGGACAGGGCAAAATACATTTCGCTGCTCGGCAACCTTGTAGAACATTACAAGCATATGAGACCGGGGTACGACCTTCTTTTAAAATCGGATATTCTCGTTTTACTTTATTATCTGCTCGAGGAAAACGACGAGAGGAAAAACGCCGCCAAGTATCATCATAACGCCGTTGCTCAGTTTACGCAGATAATTTCAAGCGATTTCAGCGAAAAACTATATTTATCGGATCTGTCCGAACAAACAGGCTTAAGCCCTTCTCAGATGCGAAAACTTTTCAGAGAAGTAAACAGCTGTTCGCCGAGGGATTATCTTATAAATCTTCGCATAGAAAAGGCAAAATATATGCTCGAAGAAGGCAAAGAAACGGTCGCTTCCATAGGGGAAAAAGTAGGGTACGAAAACGTCAATTATTTCAGCAGAATTTTTAAGAAAAAGACGGGAATGTCGCCTATACAGTACAGAGAATCTCTCTATATAAAGAAAAAATCGGAAGATAAAAATTCGTTTTACTGGTGTGACGTAATCAATCCCGTCGGCGGCGAAAAGGATAAATAAACGTTCGGAACAATAAGCGAAAAGTGCAGAAAACAAACTTTTTCGGCATATACAAGGTTTTCCCTCCGTGATATAATCCAAATAACAACAGGTTTTGCCCGGCATGACTTATTACGGCGGAACGGTTGTTTTAACCCTGGGAGGTTAAAGCATCGGTTTCCCGTTTAAGAATAAATAAAAAACGGCTTATGTTTATTTGAAAAGGCTGAGCCGTGCATGGAGGAAACATGATGAAAATGACTAAATTAGTGTTATTGCCGCTTTTTGCGTTGATAACGGTATTTGCTTTTGTTTTTGCGCTCGACGCGAAAACCGTTAAAGCAGAACAAACGGAAACCGATTACACCGCGGTGACCAACTGGTGGGGAGACGGAACGTATACCGACAACGTTTTAACGGTTACAAACAATTCCGTTACCGCCGAAACTTACACTCAAAATCACTTTGTTTTTGAATTTAAAGTAACTTCCCTGCAAGAAGGCGACAGTTATGTTACGTTCTTTATAAGGGGAGGAGAAGCGGGGGATCCTCGTCCGTGGGCGGTACCCACCGGCGCTTCTCACATTCGTATACATCCTTCAAACACAAACATTTTTGTCGAAGGCGAACACAAAGGATACTTCCTTACCAACGACGAAAAATGGCATCCTGTCGAAATAACCATAGATAACGATAAAAAGAAGGTAACTTACGTCCTCGATAAAGGGCTTGATACCGAGGCATCTTTTGTTTCTGCCGTCGATAATTTAGGTGCAAACGGCAGACTTTGCGTATTCGTCAGCCAGGCGACCGTACAGCTCAGAAACATCAAGACGAACGACGTGACGAGTTCCGAACCCGTTTCAGACGCGACGGGTATAATTCTTCCCGAAACTATAAAAATGGAAGCAGGATCAAGCAGAGTTTTAAACTACGCGCTCGTTCCCGAAAGTGCGGATGACGAAGTAACCGTAACCGTTTCCGACGATGAAGTTCTCGGATACGAGGGCGGAAAACTTATCGCGAAAAAAGCGGGTACCGCAACCGTAACGGTGACTTCCGTTAAAAACGAAAATGTAAAAGCTCAAACGACGGTAGAGGTAGTATCTGTTCCCGAAAAGCCCGAAAATATGCCTGAATACGAAGATTATATGAAATTATCTTACGAGTTAGGCTGCGATCCTTCCGTTGCGGATTCTCTCACGGTTACCGATACGGGTTATATTCTTGAAAACGCGAATTCCTATCCTACGTTTTTCCCGATAAAGGATTCTGTGCCGGACGCGTCTTTCTCTATTAACGCTATGTCGTTCGCTTTAAAAGTTGAAACAGAATTGGCAGGCGATTGGTGCGGCGCGATATTATTCCGCACGGCTACACCGGGGACGGTATTCTTCTCGAACGCTTCGGGTATAGAAATAAGATTGTTTAAAAACTCGCCCGCGATTGTTGTATTGCATCACGGCGGCATAGGCGAAGATAACAGCACGGTTCTCGGCACTACGACAGCAAGTCTTGCCGACGGATTTACGCACTATTACAACTTCGAAGTATCCGGTAACGAAATAACCGTATGCATCGACGGTGTTAATGTGGTGGACGCGTTCGACGCGACCGAACAGTTCGGCAGATACTATAACGTAGAAAACAACAATTCTTTCAATATTACCGCTCGTAACGGCAAAATGACCGTAACCGATCTATGCATTTACGATACGACGGCGGAAGAACCCGAACCGGACGACAGCTCTTCCGGAACGACCGAACCCGACGATAGTTCGGACACAGCAAGCGACGCTTCCTCGGGCGAGCCTTCGGATACGTCTTCCGATACCGAAGAGGGTTGCTTCAGCGGAATAATAGGCGGAAATATCCTTTTGATTTCGGCATTGTTTGTTTCCGGCGCATTGATAAAAAAGAAAAAGAATAATTAAAAATATTTAGCGGAGCCGTGTTTAAAAAAAGCGGCTCCGCCAAAACGGTGGGTAAATGAAAAAAATAATTATTGCGGTTATTTCCGTCTGTGCATTGCTTCTTTGTTCGGGGTTATCCGTATTGAACGTTTCCGCGGCGGAAAAATACGACGCGGGTGGCAGCTATTCCGTAGTCGGAAACGATTTAAACGATGGCGGATACATAGTAGCAAGCGTTAACGTAAAAGATTACGGAGCAAAAGGCGACGGCAAAACGGACGATACAGCCGCTATAAAGGAAGCTTTTTCCGCAATGGTTTTCGGCGCTAAAGCCGGCACTATTTATTTCCCTGCGGGGAAATATCACGTTACTTCTCCGGGTTTTACGGTGCTTAGCGGGTGTTCGCTTGTAGGACAGCGTAAAGACCTCGACAGTTCGGACAAGGAAGAGGGCACGGTAATAATTGCGGATTATATCAATAAGAAAGACGTTCCGCTGTTTTATATGTCGGAATGCTCCGCGCTTACCGATATCTCGGTTTATTATCCCCGCCAGAAAGCGGATAAACCTATAAAATATGCCCCCACGATAAAATCCGCAACTACAACAAGAGAGATAAGCAATTTCGTTACCGTGAAAAACGTGACGTTATACAATTCTTTTGACGGCATAGATATCCGCGGCGGCGCTCAGCACTGTACGGGTATAAGGGGCACGGTTCTGAATACGGGTTTGCACGTAAGCCTGAATGCGGAAGTTTCGGAATTTGTCGACGTTAAATTTTCCGCTTCATATTGGAACAAGTATGACGGTACTTCCGTAGAAAAGATAAAAGCTTACACTAAAGCGAACGCAATCGGATTTAAAATCGGTTATACGGACGATTACCTTATGTATAACCTTTCTTTCCCGAAGGATGAATTCGCAAAAGGCATTTACTATTATGCGGACAAGACCTCTACGGGGCAGACGTTTATTTCCTACGGGCTTTCGTTCGATTTGAACGGCTCGGAAATATTTGTCGAGGACGGATACGAGGAATTTGTTCCAGAAGGCTGGCCGAAACAGGTAAACATAGACAAAGTTAAAAACAGCGATAAATATTCGTTTGAAGAACCTGTTGACAGGTATTCGACGAAAAATACGTTGTTTAACGTTCGTTCCAAGACATACGGCGCGACGGGGAAAGGCTCAAAAGACGATACTCAGGCGTTCAGAAAGGCTATCGACGACGCAAAAAAGAATGGCGGCGGAATAGTTTTCGTGCCCGCCGGAACGTACAAGATAACGAGCAGTATCGTAGTTCCCGATAACGTGGAAATACTCGGCGACTGGCACGGATACCGTACGGGTTCGCCGAGCGTAATTTCGGTCAAATATAAAACAGACGAGCAGAACGCGGCGTTCGTACTCGGCAACAACAGCGGAGTGCAGGGCTTGACGTTTATTCTTCCCGAGCACGTTCCTTCTGTCTATATTGTGCCCGAAGGGGAGGAGTACGGCTACGCGAACGGTAAAACTTACGACGTGTGGAAGGACCCGTTCCCGCTGGGAAGTTTAACGATTACCGAATTTCCCTGGCTTGTAAAAGGTGATGGCAAGGGTTGCTGGGTAGAAAATATCTGCATAACCAACGGTTTTAACGGCATAGATTTCGCAAGCGCAAAGTGCGACGATTTCGTCATAAATGGCGTTTGGGGCACTTGTATGAACTTAGGCGTTAAAATAGGCGGCGGCAGCGAAAACGGTAGAATTGCTTATACGTTTTTTACCTATGGTACGTGGTGGGAAAATATAAGAAGAACGCAGGATTTATCATTGTATTCATACCGCTGTTCGGACGGATATTATCTTGGTAACTGCAAAAACATAAAAATTCTTTCGGCGGCTACGTTCGGGCTTCACTACGGTATGAGGTTTTACAACGACGGAACGGGCGCGCCCGAGAATATAAGCGTTCTTAGAATGCTTGCCGATATGCCGTTCGGAAAGTACGGAATTTTTGCCGAAGCGGGCGACGATATTTCAGTAGTAGGGTTATCTACGGGAGTAAATTCCACACCCGACGCGGGCAAGATTTCAAACTATCTGTACGCAGATGAAAACTTCGGCGGGAAACTCAGGGTGTACGGACAAAATTACTGGGGAAATACCGAAAACAAAATTTGCGGCGACGTGAAAGTATATGGCTACGACGACGTAAACACCGATTATATTTCGCACGATTTTCCTAAGCCCGATTATTACTACAACGACAATAGTTCTTCGGAAGATAATTCCGGCAAAAAAGGATGCGGCGCAAGTTTGCATACGGAAAGCGCGGCATTGATTCTTACGGGCTGTTGTTTGTATATTATTCTTGCAAAAAAAAGAAAAGGAGAGAAAATATGAAAAAATTTGCTTTATTATTTATTGCGGCTCTGTTTGCCGTTTGCGCGTCTTTCGGTTTTACCGGAGCAGCCGCTCAGGAAGAAACGGGTGCCGAAACAAGACCGTTGTTTAACTGGTTCAGTCATACCGACTGTATGTCGTTTGACAGTGATAACGAAATTTACAGAGTTAACGACGCAAATCTTTCGAGATTGTCCTCCGTTGACGCGTCGCTTCATCTTTTAAAGAGCGACTACAGCGACGATCTTATTAAATTCTCGTACAGATACGCTCATTCCAACGACGGTCCTTTGGCTGCTAACGACTGGAATTTCTACTTTACTTTCCGCAATTTCGAAGGCGAAAGCCCGCTTTGGGCTTCTCAATATTCGGCGCATCTTCTGTTCTTCCGCGACCAAATGAAATTTATACTTGTTTACGGCGGCAGTTTCGTTGTAGAACAAGAGGTTGCTATACCTTCCAACCTTAACGGAGATTACGAGCTTGAAGATACCGCTTGGCATAGTGTTGAAATAAACATAGACGACGAGACGGGCGCAATCGAAATATACAGAGATAAAGGTACGGAAGAGGAAATCCGTTTAAGCGTAAGTTGCAAGTCGGACGATAAAATTCAACTTCTCGACGAAGGCGGATATTCGTTCTCCACTTATCGTTACGACGTCGAATTCAAGGATTTATATTTCTTCAATTCAAAGAATACGGAAATAGACGACGAACGCTCTAAATTCGATAATCCGGACGGAAACGACGGTTCGGACGATTCGGGTGACGAACCTTCGGACGAACCCTCGGGTGATAATTCAGGCGAAACGCCCGCAGATCCCGGAAAGAAAGGCTGCAAAGGCGATATGGGCGCAGGCAGCATAATTGCAGGCGCGATAGTTGCGCTTTCCGCTATTTTGCTTAAGAAAAAGGAGCACTGATGGCACGGACTCGAAAACCAAACGGAGAGCCGAGGAAAAACGGTACTCTCGGCGAAAGACTTAAAAGATACAAATATTTGTACCTTTTGATGATTCCCGGAATCCTTTGGTATGTACTGTTCCATATCGTACCTTTTTACGGAATAGTAATAGGCTTTCAGAATTATACGCTGGCTTCAAAATCCATATTCAACAACGAATGGGTGGGCTTTAAAAACTTTGAATGGCTGTTTGCATCTCCAGATTTTTTCAAGGTTTTGTGGAACACCGTTTACATGAGCCTTTTAAAGCTCGCCTGCGGCTTCGTTGCGCCGATAATTCTTGCACTGATGATAAATGCCATAAGATGCAAGCCGTATAAAAACGTGGTGCAGACGATATCGTATCTTCCGAACTTCCTCTCGTGGGTTATTGTTTTTTCGATAGTAACCGTTATTTTCAATAATTACACGGGTGTATTGAAACAGTTGTTTTCGTCTTTCGGTTGGGAGTATACCGATCCTTCTACAAACGAGAATACGATAATTTCTTTTTTGGTATTTTCCGCGGTATGGAAGGGCGTGGGATACAGCGCGATAATATATCTCGCTTCGCTGTCCGGAATAGACCCGCAGCTTTACGAAGCAGCTTCCATAGACGGGGCGAATCGTTTTAGCAGATTGCTGAATATAACTCTTCCCGGAATTCTGCCTACCTGCGCAATAGTTTTGATACTTAACGTAGGGGGAATTCTCGGAGGGGATTTCGAACAGATACTTCTTTTCCAGGGCGGGAATATTCTTATTGCCGATAAAACGGAGAACTTTGCCACTTATTCGTACAAAATAGGTTTACAGGGCTTTCAATACAGCAAAACTACGGCGCTGGGTATATTCCAATCGCTTTTCGGCGCGATACTTACTATTGCGACAAACAAACTTGCCGGCAAGCTCGGCTACGAGGGAATATGGTAAAAAATTTATTACATAGAAAAAACGCTATAAAAAAACCGGTAGGCGAGAAGATAGCGGACGTAATAAACTATATCTTATTGTTTATTCTTTCGTTGCTGTTCGTAATACCGTTCGTGTACGTTATATCGATATCGTTTTCCACCGAAAATGCCATCGGTCTTTACGGCATAACGCTGTTCCCGAGGGAATTTACGGCAGAAGCTTATACCTATCTTTTCCGCTCGGGCGGGGTTATTCTGAAAGCTTATCGCAACACGATATTCATAACGGTGATTACAACCGTTCTTGCGGTAATAGTCACGGGCGGTCTGGCTTACCCGCTTTCAAAAGTAAAACTGCCTTTCAGGCAGGTATTTATGTACTATGTGCTGTTCGCAATGCTTTTCGGCGGCGGAATGATACCCACGTATCTTGTTATAACCAAAGCATACGGGCTGAAAAATTCCGTCTGGGCAATCATTTTGCCGGGAACTTACAGCGCGTGGAACATGATAATAATGAAAAACTTTTTCGCGCAACTGCCTAAGGATATAGAGGAAGCCGCTCTTATAGACGGGGCGAACGAAATAAAAATTTTCGTTTCGATAGTGCTTCCGCTTTCCAAACCGATAATCGCAACGGTCAGTTTGTTTAACGCCGTAGGACAGTGGAATAACTGGTTCGGTCCGTTAATCTACCTCGATAACACGGAATTCCCGACGATAATGCTGTTTTTAAAGGGTGTTATATCGAGCAGCTTAAACATAGGCAGTCAATTCGATTCGACGGAACCACCCCCGCCCCAGAGCGTGCAGATGGCGACAGTGCTTGCTTGTACCGTTCCGATAGTATGCGTTTACCCGTTTTTACAAAAATATTTTGCTTCCGGCGTACTTGTCGGCGGCGTAAAAGGTTGAGGACTTTTTATGATCGAATTACATAACAACAAAGCGATACTGTCTATAGACGAGACGGACGGAGAGATAGTTTCGCTGAAAAGCAAATCCGGAACGGAATACGTAGCTAAGCCCGTACCGATTATCGCCGTACGTCTTCTTGATACGGAAAAACAAGAGAGAACGGACGTGTTTTCGGAAGGGAAATATCTTTCCGAAGCAAAATCCGATAGCGACGAAATTATTCTCGGTTTTTCCGGAATGGGCGGTCTTGAAATAGACTGCACGGCTACTATTTCTTCAACAAAACAAGGGTTTGAGTTCTCTTTAAAAATAGAAAACGGCACAGGTTTTGCCATCGAGTGGGTAGACTACCCCGTTATGCGCCTTAAAAACATGATGAAAGACGCGGGCGGAGACTTTAAATTTTTAAAGACGAGGCAGGAAGGCTCCGAAACGGACACCCTTGCAGGTTATCATCATTTTATGACCGATTACCCGAATAAAGGGTGGGACGGCACATATCCGGGACCTACCGGTTTACAGTTTCAGGCGTATTATAACGGAAAAGAGGGGTTTTACTTCGGCGATCACGATGCCGAAAGCAATTTAAAGGTAATAGACGGTTATCTTTGCGACGGCGACATAGCTATAGAAAACAAGCTTTTACCGGGGCTTAAGGATAATGCTCGTTATGAATATCCGTTTAAAGCGATAGTTCGCGAAATAGAGGGAACCTGGGCGGACGCCGCAGAAGTTTACAGAAATTTTGCGGAATCTTCCGGAATGATAAAGGTACCGAAATTCAAGGAAAACGAAAGGATTCCCGAATGGATCGCGGATTGCCCGATAGTTGTCATTTATCCCGTGAGAGGGGACGAAGATATAGGTAAAATGGATCCTAATATGTACTATCCGTACACGAACGCTCTTCCGTATCTCGATAAATTGAAAGAGCAACTCGATTCCCGTTTTCTTGTTCTTCTCTGTCACTGGGAAGGCAGCGCTCCGTGGGCGCCGCCGTTCGTATGGCCGCCATACGGCGATAAGAAAAACTTCCTCGAATTTGTGGATAAAGTGCATGAAAGAGGGGATTTATTCGGCGTATATTGCAGCGGAACCGCCTGGACGGAGGAAAGTATAGTAGACCCTTCTTACAATACGAAAAAGATGTTTGAAGAACGGAATTATTCGGAAATAATGGCTACGGGCATAGACCAAAAGCTGTCGCGCGCATACATTTGCAACGGAAATATCCGTTGGGGTTACGATATGTGCATTCACACCGAAGGGGCGCGTGAAATAGTTTTAAATGAAGTAAATTCCGTCATAAACAAAGGGAAAGTCGATTATATTCAATACTTCGACCAGAACCTCGGCGGGTTGGCTTCGGTGTGCTATAACAAAAAGCACGGGCATCCGGCTACCCCCGGCAAATGGCTAGTGAAAGATACTCTTACGCTTCTTAAAGACGTTAACGGCATAATAGACAGAGCGGGTAAAAAAGGCAAGGCGAGCGTCGGTTGTGAGTCCGCCGCCGCAGATTGTTATATGGGCGAAATGCCTTTCAACGACGGCAGAAATTATGGTTTTACCGACGTAAAGTGCGTTCCCGTTTACGATTATGTTTATCACGAATACGTAAATAATTATATGGGCAACTGTAATACGTCTTTCTTCACTCTCGACGTGGGCAAACATCCCGAATATCTGTTTTACAGAACGGGGTACTTGTTTACAACGGGTACTGTTCTCACAGTCGTTCTGAAAAACGACGGCAAACTTCACTGGGATTGGTCGTCCCCGTGGAAGCTTCCCGACGTAGATCAACAAGCTTACGGCAAATACGTAAAAACGCTTAACTCGTGGAAAAAGGGGCTTTTAAAGGGCGCTTTGACTTACGGAAGAATGCTTAAGCCTTTGGAGACGGAATGTGGGGAATATTCCTTTACAAGAAAGGACGGAGAGGTTAAAACTTACCCGTCGCTTAATTCTACCAGATGGCTTTGCGATGACGGCGAAGAAGTTCAGGTCGTTGTAAACTACTCGGGAAACGCAGAAACGTTCGGACTGCGTACGGACGAAGGAATAAAATGCGTTGAAGTTTACGATGAACCGGATTGCGCTTTCCCCGTTACGATTATCCCCGAAAACGGAATTTGCCGTATTACGGTAAAAGCCCGCAATGCGGTTAAAATAACAATAAAAAGATAAGGAGAGATAATATGAAGGCTAAAAACAAATTTTTAAGACTCATCGCCTCAATCGTTACGGCGTTTATGTTCGTTGTCGGTATTACCGGCACGGCGGCTTGCAAAAAAGACGATAACAAAATGCTAAGCGACGAAAAAGGCGTTTACACTCTTGACGAAAACGGCATAAAGGTTTACAAAGTCGTTATGATGGATCACGGCGTACCTTTCACTACTAAAGAATTCAAATACCGTCAGCAGGTTTTAGAACGTGTAAACGAAAAACTCGTGCAGGATCTCGGTTATAAAGTGGATTTCAATATCGAAGTTTATGCAGACGACACATTCAGTGATAAGCTTGTTACCCGCCTTGCGGATCAAGATCAGCTTGACCTCGTAAGACAGGTAGCCAAAGAAAATCTCGACAGCTACGTTTCTACAAATATCGCTATGGATGTAACCGATTACTTCAATAACGAGTCCTCTTTGAAGTCGAATCTTTCTTCCGCCATAATGAAAGAAGTGACGTATAACGGCAGGGTTCATGCGATTCCCCTCGATAAACTCCCCGTTAACGGTGTTACGTTTGTAAGAGGAGATCTCCTCAATAAAGCGGGTTATGAAAATCTGACATCTATAGAGGATTGGGAAGGATTTCTTGACAAGGTTGTAAAGGGCGGTTCTGAGTACCTCAACTCAAAATTGCAGACGGTTCCCCTTATGGGTTCGCTTTCGTGTATAGAAGAAATGCTGTACGGCGCTTTTACCGACGACCCCGGCGCAAACTATATTAACGCGGAAGGGAAAATCCGCCCCAAATATTTCAACGAGGGATATAAAAATTTTATTAAAAAACTTCGCGAATGGATGGTAAAAGGCTATATTGACAACAGTCTTTTCAACTTTAACGAATTCGGAATGAACACATATATGTCCAACCAGGTTACGTCGGCTGTATCTTGCGGGATATATCACCTCGAATTCGGGTCTCTTCTTTCCGTAAATAAAGCTCATCCCGAGTGGAACATTACGCCGATAATGCCCCTTGCTACGGAAGACGGTAAATATGCTTCTACGGGAATAATGGGCGAGTTTTTATTCGTTCCGTATTCTGCTCGTTCGGCTGGCGTTGTGATGGATTTATTGAACTGGCATTTGTTCAATGAAGAAAACTATATGCTTTTAAGATGCGGTATAGAGGGCTTAACCTATACTATTAGTCCGGAAAAATCAATAGACGTTCCCGCTGCGGAAAAGAGCGCGAACGTAACCGCTCCTTCCGATCTTATAGGAAGATTTATGATTGCTACCTCTGTAAAATACAATATGGGCTATCCTGCTGCAACCTGCCCCGATGGCTCGAAGAAAGCATATTCCGACAGTTTAAAAGTAAAAGACGAACAGCTTATAGTCGATCCTACGATTTACGTCAGCTCCAAGATATCGGATATGGACAGAAGCGTTATAGCAAGCGCAAACAATACTGTTGCGGGGCAAATTCAAAAAATGCTCACTCTCAAAAAGGATAAGACTTTTGAAGTCTCCGATGCCGAGTTCGACGCGGTCTGGAACAAAATGCTTAAAGATTATACGGGTATTTCCGTATTCGATAAGATGACTGAAGAATACAACAAAATCAAATAATATCGGCATTGCGGGAGGGAGAAAATTACACTCTCTCCCGAGTTTTATAAAAATGCATAAAGAGCGACGGAATGTTTTGCTGTTTTGTAGATATATTTTCGGGAGAAAAAACCGCTTTTCAGACAAAAAAACATTTCCGAGGCTATTGAAAATTAAAATTTATTAAATTAAAAAACAGTATAAATTATGGAAAAAGAATATCTGATAGGTATAAATTACTTTAACGGCTGGAACAGAAACGACCCCAATCGCTGGCAAACAAACGGCAGAGACTGGAGAATGGATTACCCTGAACGCATACCCATAACAGGTTGCTATAACGATCCCGAAACGATGATTGCAGATATAGACGCGGCAAGCGAGAAAGGCGTGGATTTCTTTCAGATGCTTTGGTATGTGCAGAAGCCCGAAAGAGAAAAAAATTCAAGACATTTAAACGATTGCTTCGCGCATTATTTTGCGGCGAAAAACAACGAAAGAATCAAATTCGTTTTGGAATTTTGCAATCATCCCCCTTATGAAATTCTCGAGGACGATTTATGGGAGGACAGCGTAGACGAGTGGGTTAAAATAATGCTTCACCCTGGGTGCCTGAAAATAGACGGAAAAGCCGTCTTCAAAATTCACGGATTGGCTTATTTTTATCAGCAATGCGGCAGAAGCGTTGAGAAATTTGACGAAAGAATTTCCGTTTTGCGAGCTAAGGCAAAGAGAAAAGGGCTTGAACTTATAATAGGCGCGGGCGTTATGGCAGACGCTGTGAACGATGACGAAATAGCTTTGTCCTCTCATGTCGATTATTGCACGACCTATGCGGATTTCCCGAGAATAGAGGAGACGGAAAAGCCTTATGCGTTTTCGGTTCTTACCGAGCAAGCTTTAAAGGGCAGACGGGTTTTGGTCGAAAAGCTGCATTCGCCGTACGTTCCGTTTATAATGTCCGGCTGGTATCCGAGACCGTGGGGAGTACATAGCGCGCAATACGCATACCCGACTGAAAAGGAGTGGAAGGAAGCTTTGCAGGGCGTTAAAACGGCTCTCGACGAGGACGAGCGTTTCACCCTTCACGGCAAAAAAATGTTTACGATTTACGCCTGGAACGAGTTTGGCGAGGGCGGCATCATGGCGCCTACGGCAGGCTTCGGAACTATGAAGCTGGATATGCTTAAAAAGGTGTTCGGAGAAAAATGATGAAAAAAATGTTTTTGATATTGTTATCGCTTGCGTTGTGCGCAGGAGTTGTTTTTACTTTTCCGTCGTTAACGGCGCAAGCGAAAGAACAAGAATATGAGATAGTGGGAAAATATCAAAACGGAGATTTGATAATATCGAACATATCGGTAACCGATTTCGGCGCGAAGGGCGACGGGCAAACCGACGACACCGAGGCGATAAGCAAAGCGCTTAAAAAAGCGTCCGCTCAGGGCGGCGGCATCGTTTTTTTACCCGCCGGAAAATACAGAGTTACTTCAAGCTTGTCCGTGCCAGCTAATGTTACTCTTACGGGCGTGTGGCTTAACCCCGAATACAACCCGTCTTTCGATAAACAAACCGTTCTTCTTGCAGATTACAAAAGCAACGGCAAAGTTAACGGTTCGGCGTATTTTATTTCTCTCACGCCGGGCGCCGGCGTTAAGGGCTTAAATATTTATTATCCGCAGCAGAACGCGGCTTCTCCCACGGAATATCCGTTTACGATCGGTTTGGGAAACGTCCTCGTAAATATTTCCGATATCACTCTTTTAAACTCGTACGCGGGCATAAAAGCAGGCACCGCTTCGCATGTGGAAAACATTTACGGCACTTGTTACAAATACGGGTTTTATAACACCGCAAACTATGAAATTTCAAACTTCGTCAATTTGAATTTTTCGGGGAAATATCTCAACAGATACGATAAAACGCCCGTCGAGGACATAAAAAAAGGGTGTTCTGGGTGTGTTCCCGTAAAGATAGGCAAGACGGACGATTTATTCCTTTACGACGTAAAAATCGACGAGGAGTACTATAAAAACGAAATAACCGTCGAATTGGAGGAGTTTATTCCCGTCAGCCCGAAGCAGGCATACGGACACGCCGGCAAACTCAACGGCGCGAAAATCAAGAAAACCGAAGAAGATTATTATGTTAAGCTTTCCAACGAGGACGATATAGAAGGCGTGGCTGAGGGGTATTCGCACAAGCTTCAGACGGTAAGACGCCCGAAATCCGATAATCTTTATGTCGTAACCGATTTCGGTGCGAAAGGAGACGGAAAAACAGACGACTCTTCCGCCGTAAATCAAGCGATAAATAAAGCGAAGTCAAACGGAGAGGGAACGGTATTTTTCCCTGCGGGCAAGTATGTTATTTCGGAATATGTCACCGTGCCTTCGGGCGTAGAACTGCGCGGTGCGTGGGATAATCCTCTGTACCGTTCGGGAAGCGTATTGTCGTTCTCGGGCAAACAGGAAAAAGATAAGGCGTTTGTAACTCTTTCTTCGGACAGCGGAGTGCACGGTTTTACAATCGAAATAAACAATTACGACTATAACGATATAGGGAAAGTCGAATACCCGTGGATTTTCCGCGGGAACGGCAAAAACGTATGGGTAGAGAATATTACCTTTATCAGCACTTACAGGGGCATAGATATGGCTTCTTACAAGTGCGATAATTTCCTTATTCGCGGTATATGGGGCACGTGCACTCACGGATTTATTTCCGTAGGAGGCGGAACCGCGGGCGGCGTGCTTGAATACGTTATGTGTACGTACGGCACCTGGTGGGAGGAAATAGCGAGGGCTTCCGATAATATTTCCGAGTGCACTTATAAGAATGCGGTGGGATTAACCCTCGGCGATTGCTCGGATATAGCGGTGTTTTCTTTCAGCACTTTCGGAATTAAAACTTCGCTGCTCACAAATTCCGAAAACGGCAAGGGCGTAGAAAATTTAAGAATAATCCGTCTGGTTTCCGATCTCCCTAACGGGTTCAACAATGTGGAATTTAACGCGGGCAACAACATTGCAATAATAGGTCTTTCCACGGGCGGCGGTATATGGGGTAGCAAAGCCGTAAAAATAAATCCCTCGTTTGACGGGAAACTGAGAATATACGGACAGATAATCTGGGGAGGCTCTGCAGGAGTGTCGGTTTATCCGAATAAAGATTATGCTTCATACAACGAAAAGTCCGTAGACGTAGAAATACTAAAATTCGATTTCCCGTGGGAAAAAGGGAACTTTTTCGGTTCAACCGCGTTCATTGTCATAGCGTCGTGCGCGGCTGTCGTAATAGCGGGGGCGATAGTTGCCGTCATATTAGTGAAAAAGAAAAAAGGCAAAACGAATGGAAAAAAAGAAAATACATCTGATATGTAACGCGCATATCGATCCTATCTGGCAGTGGGAGTGGCAGGAAGGCGTCAGCGCAACTTTGTCTACCTTTAAATCGGCGGCAGACCTTGCGGAGGAGTTCGATTACATATTCTGTCACAATGAAGTGACGGTTTATAAATACGTGGAAGAGTATGCCCCGGAGCTGTTTGAAAGAATAAAAAGCCTCGTAAAACGCGGGAAATGGCGAATTATGGGCGGTTGGTATCTTCAACCCGATTGCAATATGCCGTCGGGGGAAAGCTTCGTAAGACAGATAAGAGAGGGGCACGAATATTTTAAGGAAAAGTTCGGCGTCGTGCCGGAAGTTTCTATAAATTTCGATTCCTTCGGGCATACGCGCGGGCTTGTTCAGATTTTGAAAAAGTGCGGGCAAAAGGGATACATTTGCTGTCGCCCGTATGCGAGCGAAAAAGCCTTGCCGGAAGACGGTTTCCTTTGGGTAGGGCTTGACGGAAGCGAAATAAAAGCCATCAGGGCGATAGACGGCTACAATACCCCGATGGGAATGGCGGAAGCTATAATCAAAGACAGGGCGAAACGGCATAAAGGAAATACCGCGCTTGTGCTTTGGGGTGTAGGAAATCACGGCGGCGGACCTTCGAGAAAGGATCTGATCGACGTAACAGAAATGATTAAAAACGGCGGAGAGTACGAGTATATACATTCATACCCCGAAAAATTTTTCGACGAGGTAAATCCGACGGAAAGAGTGGAAGAATCTTTAAGAATATCCATGCCCGGCTGTTATACGAGTATGCGTTCGGTTAAGCGCAAGCACGCAGAACTTGAAAAAGAGCTGTATTTTGCCGAAAAAATAGCTTCGGTCGCGAGCATAAAAGGGCTGTGCGAATACCCTGAAGAAAAACTTAAAGAAATAACGCAGGATTTGCTGAATGCGGAGTTCCACGATACTCTGCCGGGTTCGTGCGTGCGTTCGGGGGAAGAAAACGCGCTTAATCTTCTTTCGCACGGGTTGCTTGAAGCAGAGAGGATAAAAACGAAAGCGTTCTTTTCGTTGCTTCGTACTCAAAGTTCCGCAAAGGACGGTGAATTCCCCGTTTTTGTTTTTAACCCGCAGCCTTACGAGCTACGTACCGAGGTCGAATGCGAGTTTATGCTTGCAGATCAGAATTGGTCGGAGGAAATTTTCGTCCCTGTTGTGGAGGACGAAAACGGCTCCCGTCTGCCCGTTCAGATGCTTAAAGAAGAGAGCAATATCAATCTCGACTGGAGAAAGAAAATAATTTTTTCCTGTACTTTAAAACCTATGGATATTACGAGATTTTCCGTTTATATCCACAGGGAAAAACTTTATAAGAGCAAGTCGAAGTGTTTTTGCTGTGAAGAGAACGGCATAAAAACCGAGATTGATAAAAATACGGGGCTATTAATATATTTCGGGACGGAAACGCTGAATTACGTGAGAAATGCGGGGCTTCTTTATTGTTTTGACGATAACGAGGACCCGTGGGCTATGCAGGGCTTTCAGCAAAAGCGCCTTGGAGAAAACGGAAAGCCGTTTGTCCTTTCTTCCGTTCCGCACGGAGTATTCAAAGGAATGAAACCCGTTCAGGCGGTAGAGAACGGAGACGTGATTTTTTCAGTCGAAAGTTTTTACGAATATAAGGATTCTAAAGCGCGGCTGTGCTGGACGGTAAATAAGCTGAATGGCTACGTCGATTTATCCGTGGATTTATTCCCCGGAGAGATAAACGCCTTTACAAAGCTTGCGGTTCCTTTGAATTTCGAAGGAAAACTTTTCGGTCAGACGGCTTTCGGTTCGGAAGAGCTTTTTACCGATGCGAGGGAGAACGTAAGCGGCAGATTTATTATGATTAAAGGCAAAGAGAAGAGCCTTATAGTTATGAACGACGGCGTTTACGGAAGCCATTTCGAGGACGGAACGCTGTATCTTTCTCTGCACAGAGGTGTGTCATATTGCGCTCATCCTATTTTAGATAAACCGATTATTCCGCACGACGGGTTTGTAAAAAAGGTAGACCAAGGTGAGAGAAATTACCGTTTCAGGTTCGTGATTGCAAACGAGAATGAAGCCGAAAGACTTACTCAGGAGTTTTTCAGCCCGCCGTACGCGGTGAACGCTTTTCCGTTAGGGGAATGCATGAAGAGCAATCCGTTCGAAGTCGCTGTTTCAGACCCGAACGTGACGCTTGTCGCGCTGAAGAAATGCCGCGGCGAGACTTATGGATATGTGTTCCGTTTGCTGAACGGTTCGGAAAAACCTGCTACCGCGGAAATAAAGGTTAACGGAGAAAAGCTCTGTTTGAATTTTAACTGCTATGAAGTAAAAACAATTCTGTTGCAAAACGGGAAATTAAAGGAAATTTACGAATTGATTATATAGCAAAATGCAATATTTAATGTTAACGCTCGTCGCTTTGCTCCTTGCCGGGTTCTTTGCGATAAATAAGCTGTACCAGAAAAAATTCGGTACTTCGTTAGAAAAATCCATGCTGTTTGTTTGCCTGTCGGGGGCGTTTATGACGGTCGAGTTTTTTATAAAAACGGGGTTTAACGTGCGTTATACACCGTTTTCCTTAATCGCTTCGGCTTCGGCAAACTTGTGTGAGGTAATTTATACCGTTATAGGGTTTCGTCTTTTAAAAGAAGGAACCATGTCCGCTTATACCGTTTTTTTAATGTCCGGCGGAATGCTGTTGCCTTTTGTTTTCGGCATTTGTTTTTTAAACGAAAAGGCGGAGTTATTAAAAATAATAGGCTTAGTTTTTATACTTGCCGGTGTGGTGCTTTCCGGGACGAACGGAAATAAAAAAGAAAAGATAAAATTCAGACACATTCTTTTATGTTGCACCGTGTTTATTGTGAACGGGTTTGTAAGCATTATTTCAAAAGTGCATCAGACGCAGACTGTTTACGCGGTATCCGATACCGACAGCTATATAGTTTTCGGCAGCTTTTTTAAATTCGTCCTGGGCGGGGTAATTTACTTATTCATAAGATTAAGAAACAAATTCAAAAAAACTGTTATCGGAGAAAAAACTACGGACGCTTTGCCGGAAACCTCTTGCGATAACAAAACTAAGAAGCCTGTTGTTCTGACTATGATTCTTATCGTTCTGGCTTCCACAGTCGCGGGCGGATTATCCGGAATGCTTATGCTTATAGGTGCTAAATCACTGCCCGCAAGCGTTCTGTATCCGTTCAGCACGAGCGGAACGATTATCTTTTCATCCATTTTCGGAGCTGTTTTTTATAAAGAACAAATTACGCCGAAAATGGTCGCAAGCGTTGTTGCGTGTCTAATCGGTACGCTGTTGTTTTTATAGAAGGAGAAAAAATGTCTGTTTGGTTTAACGAAAACGAATGGCGGTTCAGGGAAAAGCAAAAAGATAATTTCCCGTTATCGGTTTATTCTGCCGAAAGCTTTGTCTGGATAGACGCCCTCTACAAAGGGAATTATGTAAACGCGCTTTCGAATTGCCACGGTCAGCCTTTTTGTCGGGAGAGCGTTATAGATTATCTTGAAAATTTTCACGCGGCAAAGAGCCATTTTAACAGCTTCGAGTTGTCGGTAAACGGCAGGCGCTTGCGCGACAAATTTGTTTTTGAAAGGCAGTATATCGAAAAAGGCGAACGTGGCGGAGAGCTTCACTGTGTGTCTATTTCGGATAGCGATGCGGGCGTTCGCGTGCATGTGAAAACTTTTCTTGACGGAAGTGCATTCATAGTTCGGTGGCTGGAAATAGAAAATATCGGACGGAAAGCTTTTGCCGTTACGGATGTGTTCCCGATGTGCGGCGTGCTTTATCGCGACGTCACGGCGAGCAGTTTTGTCGGAGAGGAGTTAAGACCGAAAAGCTTCATAGGCTATTTTGAAGATAATTACTATCTCGGGGAAGGCATCTTTAAATGGGCGGAACTTCCGAAAGCTACGCTGTCGTTTAAGCATGAACGCGGATTGTTTAATCCCCCGACGTATTTTTTGAAGGATGAAAATTCATGTCAGGTGACTATTGTTTCAATAGAAACGAGCACAATGCCGAGGTTTGAAGCGACAAAATGCGGCGATCCTCTATGGTCAAGATCTTTTTCGTCTTATGACTATGTTCATTTTAAAGCGGGCATAGATCAATGTGCATTGCCGCGCACGGTTAGTCCTGGCGAAAAAATCGTTTCCCCTAAAATACATATAGGTCAGGTTTACGGAGATACTGACGACGCGTCCAACGCGTTTTTTAAGCATATCAGAAAATCCGTTATACCTCGCCGCAGTCAACCTGTAAGGCATCCGGTTATTTACACACACGGGGCTTACAGCGGATGTTGCCAGCAAAACGTACACATGCTTAAAAAGTCCGTAGATCTGGCGGTCGAAACGGGCGCAGAGCTTTTTCTTGTGGACGCAGGGTGGTTCGGCAGTAAAAACGGGGCGTGGTATCTGCAACGGGGTGATTGGTTCGAAACGGAAAGCCTAAACGGCGGATTGAACGAAGTGTTCGATTATGCGCGAAAAAGGGGACTTATGTGCGGTTTATGGATGGAAGCCGAGGGTTGTGATTTTACATCCGAACTTTACAAACAATACCCCGAATGGGTTTTAAACGCATACGGGAAGAAATTGCCCGTTCTGAATTTATGTAAAAAAGAAGTCGAAAATTTCGTCTACGATTTTATTTGTAACATAATAGAAAAATACAAACTCGATCTGTTCCGTATAGACGGCGGACTGAAAGAGCCGAGCGAAGAATACACCGAAAACGGTTACGAGGGGACTTCCTGGAAATATTACGAAGTGCTGTACGATATATTTGAAAGGATACGAAAAAAATATCCGTCGCTTTACCTTGAAAATTGTTCGGGCGGAGGAGGACGTGCCGACCTCGGTATAATGGGGCGCTTCGATTGGATGCAGGCAACGGATTTGTTTGCGCCCGCAACGCAGATAAGAGTTTTTTACGGGCTTTCGCGAGCGATGTGCCCCGAACAGTTATTATCTATTCCCGATTTATCTCACGAATGCGAGCCGTCTTTTCTCGCCCGCAGTACGATTTTCGGGCACATAGAAACGACCGATACGAGCGACGACGCTTCGAGAATGAATCCGAATGTAAAGCGTGCATGGCGCAAAGCGATCGGTTTGTACAAAAAACATATAAGAACAATAATAGACGATGCTGAGGTCTTTCACCATCTCCCCGAAACGGACGATTACAAAAAAAGAGTTGGTGCCGTTATTATAGAATACGCGCTTCCGGATAAGAGTAAATCGATCATCGGTATTTTCAAATTAAACGGATTATCCGATGAATTTGTGATAACCCCGCGGGGAATTTCATCTTCCTGCAGGTATTCAGTTTACTCGGATAACGATGAAACCCGTTACAAAATAAATGGCAGCGATATTTTAGAAAAGGGGCTTAAAACGCACATTATCGGGCAAAAGACAAGCGAGGTGCTTGTTCTGGAACGCATAGAATAGAAAAATATCGGAAGAGAAAAAATTCTCTCAAAGGTTAAGAAAATGATTATAAATTTTTTGGGTGACAGCGTTACCGAAGGCGTAGGCGTTTTACCAGACGAAATATACACAGAGCTTGCGGGTAAGGCGCTCGGCGCAACGGTAAACAACTACGGCGTAAGCGGTACGAGAATAGCAAGGCAGACGGAACATTCGGATATCCCTTCGTTTGACGAAGATTTTTTGATGAGGGCTGAAAAACTCGACAGGACGGCGGATTACACATTCGTATTCGGCGGAACTAACGATTTCGGGCACGGAGACGCCCCTTTCGGTGTTAAGACGGACAGAACTCCGTACACGTTTTGCGGAGCGTTCAATCTGCTTACCGAATATTTGATTGAAAACTTCGGCAGAGAAAAAATCTGTTTTATACTTCCACTTCCCAGAAAGGACGAGAACAGCTTGTACGGTGACGGCTCCAAGAAAACGGCAGGGCGTGTGCTATCCGAATACGTACAAAAGGAAATTGAGATTTTAACGGAAAAAGGGATAGATTATCTCGATTTAAGAGAAATTATTCCTGTCGGAAAGCTTGACGAACTGACTGTTGACGGGCTTCACCCAAACAAAGAGGGGCATAAACTTATTGCCGCAAAAGTGACGGGGAAAATTAAAAAGGTTAGCGGAAGCCCCGGATGTTAAATATTTGCCGAAAATTTTAAGGAAGGCTCAAGCCTTCCCTTTTTCTTTAAAAAATCCCTATAACGATTTGCTTTACTTTTTCCCTTTAATGGGTTAAAATATTCTTGTAAACAAGGTTCGGAACGGTCGGGTTAAAAAATTTTTTAATCTACTCCGTCCGTCTGAAGTTTATGCAGGCAAAAAAGTCGTACGGTACTCCGCGTGCGCGCGGGGTTTAATAGGGAAGACGGTCAGAAACCGCACAGCCCACGCTACTGTACGGCGGTCAGCCGAACGGGAGTTAACTCCCTAACGGCTATTCGGCAAAGCTTTACGCAGAGCCGACGAAAATCCGTTCACTGTGCAACGAGCGAAAACTTTTCGCTATACGGGAAGGACGTGTTTTACGAGAAAAGGTTACTTTTCAGACCGCCGATAAGTCAGGAGACCTGCCGCGCGTACTTATTCAACGTTTCTCGTTGGGAGAAAGACTGTTGGAAAAAGCTCTTTTTCAAAATGGAAAAGGGTTTTATTCGCTTCTTTTCCTTTTTTTGCGAGGAGAAGATTTTTAATTTTTTAAAGGAGTACCACAATGAAAAAGTTAACAAAGATTATCGCGTTAATGTGCGTTTTAGCGGCTTTCGTGTTCTCATTTGCTTCTTGTGAGGCTGTCGAACCCGGCGATGCCGAAGTAACTGTTTCCGTTGTCGCTACGGACTACGATGAAACTTTTACCGTATTTGCAAAACAGGTTAAGTCGGTAGAGGACGTACTTAATGCTTTAAAAGAGAAAAACAGCAAATTTACCTATGAAGCTTCGACAAGCCAGTACGGTTTGTTTATTACTTCCGTATGCGGTATAACGGCGGAAGGCTCCGCTTACTGGGCTGTTTATACGGATGACAAGCGCGCGGACGCCAACGGCGTTTACAACGTTTATGAGGAATACACTTACGAATATTCCGGCAAAACTTATTATTCGTGCGCTTTGGGCGTAAGCTCGCAGAGCGTTGTTGACGGCGAACATTTCCTTTTCGTTCTTACCGTTTATACTGCAGAGTAACAAAAAAGTTTGAAACTGCTCGGTTGACAGGTAAAATTCGGGTGACTTATGAAAAATTCAAAGGGAATATACACGGCAAAACATATTGCGGTCATATCGGTGACTGTAGCTCTCCTGATAGGTGGGCAGTTCGCGCTGTCTTTTGCGGCAGGCGTTGAAATAGTTACCCTTCTCCTTTGCGTTTTTTCGGTTGCCTACGGAATTCGTGACGGCGTCGTTGCCGCCGTTGCGTTCTCCCTTTTAAGATGTCTGGTATTTGGTTTCGCGCCGACGGTAATAGTGTTGTACATGATTTATTACCCGATTTTCGCCTTCTCGGTTGCGCTGTACGGCAAGTATTTAAACAAGGTATTCCAAAGTGAAAGTACCTCTGTTCCGCCCGACGGAGAACAAGAAAATGATTCCGTTACCCCCATAAAACGCGCAAAAAACGGCAAAAAAGTTTTTTCTGTCTGTTTGCTTGTGGTTATCTGCGTGGCGTTTACCGCAGGGTTTACGATGCTCGATAACGTCATAACGCCTTTGATGCTCGGCTTCGGGGAAAACAGTACAAGGGCGTATTTCTTTTCTTCGCTCCCTACGCTCGCAACACATTGCACGTGCGTATTTGTTTCGATTTCCGTTTTGTTCTTCCCCGTTTACAGGGTTATGATTTCACTTAAAAGAAAAATGTTCGGAGCGTAATCGGAAGATTCCCGTTTTCCGTAATTTGCTAAATATCCGCACAACGGCGGATTTTTTTATTGTCTGAAAATCAGTCAGGCAAAACAAAAACCGCTCTATCGCAAAAATATTTAAGCAAAAAACCTTTCAGATATTGCAAAGTTTCACTATAATATGCTATAATAGATTACACGAAAAAAGGGAGGGTTTTTATGCAGGTTTCCATAAAAGAAGTTGATTTGCAACAAGAAGAAGCGACAAGAGAGCAGTATGCCTTCGGTGAGGGGAATTTATCCGAAACCCAAGCGACGGGAGTACCGATAAATGAAGACCCGACTTTGAAAAATAATAATTCAACAGTGAGAAGAGGCTTGAATTTTTCGCTTATAGGTTTAATTCTCTCCGTTTTTTGCGGGTTAGGTCTTGTTTTTTCGATTATCGGAACGGTATTCGGCAGCAAAAGCGCAAAGTACGATAAACCCGCAGCCAGGTACTCGGTGGGAATGGGTATTGCGGGTATCGTTCTTTCTTCTCTTTTCATTATACTCACGATCGTTGTTATAGCTTTTCTTCTTATAAACGCAGTCGCTCCGCTATAAGATTAAAAAACGGATTTTTGCGCACAATGTAATATATGAAAGATGTTGTGTCCGCAGAGGTCCTTTCCGCACTGTCCGCGCTATGTCCGGACGGCGGTTACGTAATCGTTTCGGCGGGGGAGCTTAAAAAAAGAAGTAAGGCGCTATCCCGTCTTTCGGGGAAAGAGCTGGAGGAGCTTTTTGCCCTTCTCGAAAGGGAGGGCTACGTTTCTTTGAGATACTCCGACGGGGAAGAATTTTGTGTTTCCCTGCTTGATAACAGCCGTTACGATAGCAACGCGTTTACAGGTAAAAGCGTTAAAGCAAAAGCGAAAAGAGCCCGTTTTTATGAGAAAAACGAGGGTAATTATTTTCTGAAGCTGTGTTTGCCTTCTTTTTTCGGGGGAGCCGTCGGCGGAATTATAGGCGGCGTCATAGCGTTTGTGATAGCGAGGGCGATGGGATAATGCTTTCGCTTAAAGAAAAAAACATATTAAAAAAGATATCCGATAAATGCGGGGAGAAGAAGTCCTGCCTTATATACAGGGAGGAGCTTGTCGCGCCCGCAGGCGGTGTGAAAATAGGAATGAAAGAGGTGGACGGATTGGTTTCGTCCCTTTCTCTTGACGGATATATAGACGCCGTAATTACTTTCAGAAAGGGAGAACGCGCCTACTGCATAGCCCTTACAGACAAGGGGCGGGGCTTTAAAAGGGAGCAAACCAACTCCAGAAGATACGTCGCTTTCAGGCTTGCGATTGCCGCGGTCAGCGCGGCGGTTACTTTTTTAGTGGGGCGGCTGTTGTACCTTATAGCCAAATAAACGCGTTTTAATTGAATAAATCCGGATAAATCTATGGAACAAAAAGATTTTATTTTAAAAAGTAAATATCAACCTACGGGCGACCAGCCTCAGGCTATCGAAAAGCTTACCGAAGGTTTGCGCGACGGGCTTCGTACGCAGGTTTTGCTTGGCGTTACGGGCAGCGGAAAGACTTTTACGATGGCTAACATTATAAAGAATCTTAACAGACCCGCTCTCGTTATCGCGCACAACAAAACGCTTGCAGCTCAGCTTTGCAACGAATTCAGAGAATTTTTTCCCGATAACAGGGTGGAATATTTCGTTTCCTATTACGATTATTATCAACCGGAAGCTTACATCCCGCAGACGGATACCTACATAGAAAAAGACCTTTCTATAAACGACGAGATAGATAAGCTCCGCCACAGCGCGACTTGTTCGCTTGCCGAAAGGAGGGACGTAATAGTAGTCGCTTCCGTCTCGTGTATTTACGGGTTGGGTGCACCCGAGGAGTATTACAGGCTTGCACTTTCCCTTCGCCCGGGCATGGAAATAGAGCGAAACGAGCTTATGCGCAGGCTGGTGGATATTCAGTATGAGAGAAAGGACGTGGATTTTACCCGTTCTTCGTTCAGGGTTCGCGGCGATGTAATAGAAATTTTCCCCGCGTCTAATTCGGAAATAGCCGTGAGAGTGGAATTTTTCGGTGACGAAATAGAGAAACTTTCCGAAGTGGAAGTGGTGAGCGGCAGGATCGTTTCGGAACTGAAACACGCCGTAATCTTCCCCGCAAGCCATTACGCCGTGGGTAACGAAAAACTTAAAAGTGCCGTAAAACGTATAGAAACCGACCTTTTGGAAGAAGAACAAGCATTGAAAGACGACGGCAAACTGCTCGAGGCGCAAAGGCTCGGTCAGCGCACCCGTTACGATATAGAGATGATGCAGGAGATAGGCTTCTGCTCGGGCATAGAAAATTACAGCAGATATTTTGACGGAAGAAGCCCCGGCGAACCGCCTTTTACTTTGCTCGATTATTTTCCCGACGATTTTATTCTGTTCATAGACGAAAGCCATATGACGTTGCCGCAGATACGGGCGATGTACAACGGCGACAGAGCGAGAAAGAAAAATCTTGTGGATTACGGCTTCAGGCTTCATTCCGCATATGACAACAGACCGCTTAAATTCGACGAGTTTGATGAGAGAGTGGGACAGATGATCTGCGTTTCCGCTACCCCTGCGGAGTACGAACTCGGTCAGGCTGGGCAGGTTGTGGAACAGATAATCCGCCCGACGGGACTGCTCGACCCCGAAGTTTCCGTTCGCCCGACTAAAAATCAGATAGACGACCTTCAAAAGGAAATATACGAGATAACGCGTGAAAAAGGGCGCGTTTTGGTTACAACACTCACTAAAAAGATGGCGGAAAGCCTGACCGAATTCTTAAAAGAGAACGGTTTCAAGGTCAGATATATGCACAGCGATATAGACACGCTCGAGCGTATAGACATTATAAACGGACTGCGAAGCGGCGAGTTCGACGTGCTCGTCGGCATAAACCTTTTAAGAGAAGGTCTTGACCTTCCGGAAGTAAAACTCGTCGTCATTCTCGACGCGGACAAAGAGGGCTTTTTGAGAAGCGACACCGCGCTCGTTCAGACGATAGGCAGGGCAGCGAGAAATGCCGAGGGCAGGGTTATTATGTATGCCGACGTAATGACCGACAGCATGAAGCGCGCCATAGGCGAAACTAACAGGCGCAGAGAGGTTCAGAAGGAATATAACCGCGTTCATAACATTGTGCCGAAAACTATAATCAAGGACGTGGTGAACACTCTTGAAATAACCAAAAAAGCAGACCGCTCCGAGGGTATAAAGAAAGCCGACATCCCCGAAGAAATAGAAAAACTGAAAGCGCTTATGAAAGTCGCTTCGGCGGAACTCGACTTTGAAAGGTGTATAGAAATAAGAGAAACGATAGCAAAATTAAAGCGTAAAATGAGGACTTGATTTTTTAGTTAAGCCGCTCGAATCACACATAAACGGCGTTTTATAGAGGAAGAAATGAACGATAACAAATACATCAGAATAAAAGGCGCAAAAGAAAATAACCTTAAAAATATCGATCTGGATATCCCGAGGGACAAGCTCGTGGTGTTCACGGGCGTGTCGGGCAGCGGAAAATCCACGTTGGCTTTCGATACTATTTTCGCGGAAGGGCAAAGACGTTACGTCGAAAGCCTTTCAAGCTATGCCCGTCAATTTCTCGGGCTTATGGAAAAGCCGGACGTTGAATCTATTACGGGGCTTTCTCCCGCCATCTCGATAGATCAGAAAACCACATCCAAAAATCCCCGCTCCACCGTGGGAACGGTAACCGAAATTTACGATTATCTCCGCCTTTTGTATGCAAGGGTGGGCGTTCCCCATTGCCCGAAATGCGGCAAAAAGATTGAAAAGCAGACGGTGGATCAGATTGCCGATAAAATCATGGCTATGCCTGCCGGCGCGAGGATACTCGTTACCTCTCCCGTAGTGCGCGGGCGCAAGGGCGAGTTTCAGAAACAGCTCGAGCAGTATAGAAAAAGCGGCTACGCAAGGGTGTATATAGACGGTTCCGTATACGATCTTTCGGAAGAAATCAAACTTGACAAGAACATAAAACACTCCGTGAACGTGGTTGTGGACAGGCTTATAGTAAAAGAGGGAATCGAGAAAAGACTTTCGGACAGCCTGGAAGCCTGCCTTAAACTTTCGGACGGACTTGTGGAAATCATAGAGCAAAGTAAGGGCGAGGACGGACAGACGACCGAGAGGAAGGAGCTTTTCTCCACCCGCTACGCCTGCCCGGACTGCAACATAAGCATAGAAGAAATAGAGCCGAGATTGTTCTCTTTCAATAATCCGTTCGGCGCCTGCCCGGACTGTAATGGGCTCGGGTTTACCAACAGAATAGACAAAAACCTGCTTATGCCCGATATGAATAAGACTTTAAGGCAGGGCGCTTTAACCGTTTCGGGCTGGAATTTGGATTCCGCAAAAATGACCCAGATGTATTTTAAAGCTCTGTCTAAAAAGTATGGGTTCAGTCTCGACGTTCCTCTTTCTCAGCTTCCCGAGGACGTAATAGATATTCTCCTTTACGGCAACGGCGGGGAGAAAATGCAAATCGATTATAACACTTACACGTTTAAAGGCAGTTATTCGGGTTCTTTCGAGGGAGTTATAAACAATCTTGAAAGGCGGTATCGCGAGACGACGAGCGATTACACCAAAGCCGAAATAGAAAAATATATGGTAAACGTTCCGTGCACTACCTGTCACGGCAAAAGGCTCAAAAAAGAAGCCCTTTCCGTCACGGTGGGGGATAAAAACATTGCGGAACTTTGCGATATGTCCGTACTGAATTTGCTTGATTTTATAAATAAACTGACGCTGACGCCTACGGAAATGCTTATAGCGGAGCTTATTTTAAAGGAAATTAAGGCAAGGTTAAAATTCCTTATAGACGTCGGGCTCGGATATCTATGCCTGTCGAGAAGTTCGGGCACGCTTTCGGGCGGAGAAGCGCAAAGAATAAGGCTTGCCACTCAGATAGGCAGCGGACTTACGGGAGTGTTGTATATTCTGGACGAGCCGAGCATAGGTTTGCATCAGCGGGATAACGAGAAGCTTCTCAATACTTTAAAGAATCTTCGCGACCTCGGCAATACGCTGATAGTCGTCGAACATGACGAGGACACCATGCGCGCCGCCGATTACATCGTGGATATAGGTCCGAAAGCGGGCGTTCACGGGGGCGAAGTGGTCGCAAAAGGTACACCCGAGGAGATATGCGCGTGCACCCGTTCTCTCACGGGCGATTATCTTTCCGGAAGGAAAAAGATAGAAATACCTACGTTCCGCTACCCGTCGGACGGAAGAATGCTGGCCGTTAAGGGCGCAAGACAGAATAATCTTAAAAATATAGACGTTTCTTTCCCCGTCGGGCTGTTCACCGTAGTTACGGGCGTGTCGGGCAGCGGAAAGAGTTCGCTTATAAACGAGGTCTTGTACCCCGCCGTAGCGGCTAAGCTGAACGGCAAAAAAATCATTGCGGGAAACTGCGACGATATTACGGGTATAGAATATTTCGATAAAATCATTGCCATAGATCAGTCTCCGATAGGCAGAACGCCGAGAAGTAACGCAGCAACTTACACGGGCGCGTTTACGCCTATAAGAGAGATTTTTGCGGCTACTGCGGACGCAAAAGAACGCGGATACAATGCGGGCAGGTTTTCGTTCAACATCAGCGGCGGCAGATGCGAACGCTGTGACGGCGACGGCATAATCAAAATAGAAATGCACTTCCTGCCGGACGTATTCGTTCCGTGCGAAGTCTGTAAGGGCGCAAGATACAACCGCGAAACCCTTCAGGTAAAATATAAGGGCAAAAGCATCAGCGACGTCCTCGATATGACCGTTGACGAGGCTGTGGACTTCTTTGCAAACGTGCCGAGGATTTATTCTAAAATAAAAACGTTGCAGGAAGTGGGGCTTGGTTATATAAAACTCGGTCAGCCCGCAACCACGCTTTCGGGCGGCGAAGCGCAGAGAGTGAAGCTTGCAACCGAACTTTCAAAACGACCGACGGGCGGCACGCTTTACATTCTTGACGAACCGACTACCGGGCTTCACACTTACGACGTGGATAAGCTTATAACGATTCTTCAGCGGCTGAGGGAAAACGGAAACACCGTAATAGTAATAGAGCACAATCTTGACGTGATTAAGGTTGCCGATTATATAATAGACCTCGGACCCGAGGGCGGCGACGGCGGCGGCAATATAGTCGCGTGCGGAACACCCGAACAGGTTGCGGAAGTAAAGGAAAGCGCAACGGGCGTTTTCTTGAAGAAAATTCTCGCAAACAGATAAAATTGCTTGAAAAGTTTTTTTGAGAATCCGAGAGTTTTCTGGAAAGGACTGAAAAAAACTTTCTGACAGTTAGCGGTAAGAAATGAAATTTCTAAGGAAAATTCAATTAAATAATCTGAGAAACGAGCCAGGC
>CAKQLR010000005.1 GCA_934254725.1 uncultured Clostridia bacterium
CAATCGTTGTTTTCAAAGTACTGTTTCATTCCCTTAAGGTTGTTTCCTGGATTGATAACCGAAGGCGTTTCGGCATTTTCTTCTTCGGTGCTTTCTTCCGAAGGAACAACACTCCACCTGCCGTCGTTGATATTGAAAGCAAGTCCGTCGTTTTCGTCCGCTTTCACGGAAATTTTAAGATTGAGAGTATCGTTTGCATAACCGTTTTCGAGAACAATGCCGTTAAGGAAATTTCCTTCCGTTATGCCCATATACGTCTGTCCGTTTTCTTCGCCGGAATCCACAAGGTCGATATTTTTGGAATTTGCGGAAATACCGAGAATGTTTTGGGAAACGAGATCCTGCGTCCAGAGGTTTACAACCATACCGTTTTGTTCTGCGTTATTGTATCCGCCCATTCCGGACATCGCGTTGAACGGCATAGCCACGGGCGCTACCGAATTCTCGGCGTCGGTCATAAGATTTGTATTCAAAAGAGTAAAACTTATCCACGTAAGATTTTCTATCGAAGGAATGTTAAGACTCATATCGATGGAAAAGTCGTTTAAATCAATTGGTTTTAAGTAATTAAAGCCCGTGGTGGCTATGCCCGCGTTAAGCGAGCCGTGAAAAGTAACCGAGCCGTCGTTCCCGCATTCCATAGCCGTGGGAATGTTGTAACCGCTTAAAACATAGTTATGCGGCATCCAACTGCTCGAAGATTCTTTTTCGGCAGTATCGGTTTCCGCAAAAACGGCGGTAACGGTCATAGCCGAAACAATCATTAACGATAACAAAAGTGCCAAAATCTTTTTCATAGTTCCTCCTTAACCCTTTACGCTGCCGAGAACAATACCTTTGATAAAGTATTTTTGTACCCACGGATACAGCACTATTACGGGTAATAAAATAATAAATATATTTGCCGCCGCAAGCGAGTTATTGCTTACCTGTCTGTAAGTGTTTTGCAAGCCCGTAAGCGTCGGTTCTTTTAAAAATTGTTGCAGATACGTTTGCAGCGGATAAAAATCCGGCTGAGAACTGTAAATAAGCCCGTCGAACCAACTGTTCCATTGATTTATAAACGCAAACATCATTACCGTCACGATAATAGGCGTAGAACAGGGAATGGTTATCTGAAGCATTATATTGAAGTGATCCGCACCGTCGATAAACGCCGCTTCTTCGAGCGATTTAGGCAACTGACGGAAGAAATTCATCATCATTATCGCCAGAAACACCTGAATACTGCTCGGGAATATCAATGCCCATATCGTGTTTTTCAGATGAAGCGTGTTAGCCACAAGCAAATAAGTAGGTACCAGACCGCCGCCGAAAAGCATTGCGATTACAAGTAACACCATATAAATTTTTCTGCCCCTGAACCAACTGTCCTCTTTTGACAGAGGGTACGCCAGAAGAACGGTGAAAAACGTGGTTATGAGCGTTCCGAGAACGGTTTTTACTACGCTTATTCTGAGGGCGCTCCAGAACCGCGGATTGGCAAATATATATGCATACGAATCCGTGGTAAAGCCCTTAGGGAAAAACGATACGAAATTCGCCTCGACGTATCCTTTTGAGCTTAAGGAAATAGCCAGAATGTGAATCATCGGCAGCAGACAAAGTAACGCCAGGGCAGTAAGGAAAATGTAATTTATTACGGAGAAAACTTTGTAGCCCGCTCCGTTTTTGTTCTTTAAAGCCATAATCCGCCTCCGTTATAAAATCCTGTAATCGCTTGTTTTGCTGACAATAAGATTGCTTAAACCTATAAGAGCAAGAGCGATTATCGATTTAAAAAGACCTATGGCGGTACCTATGGGGTAGTTTGCTGCGCTTGTACCTTCAAGCGTAAGCCTGTATACATAGGTATCTATTATATCTCCCCATTCGTATACCTTGGGGTTATACAACACGTATATTTGGTCGAAATTGGCGTTTATCACGCTGCCGAGGTTTAATATAAGGTTAAGCATTATTATAGGCAGCATGCACGGCAAAGTTATATGAACGGTCTGTTTAAAACGATTTGCGCCGTCCATTTCCGCCGCCTCATATAACGTGGGATCTATACCCGTAATAGCGGCGAGGTAAATTATGGTGCCGTAACCAAAACCTTTCCATATATCCGTAAAGATAACGATAAATACGAACGATAGATTATCCTGAAGCCAGAGCTTTTCCCCTTTATAACCGAATATGCCGAGGAAAGAATCAAACATACCGCCTTTCTGGAACATCGTTTTTATTATACTGCCGAGTATTACCCATGACAAAAAGTACGGCATAAAATATATGGTCTGATAGGCCTTTTTCAATTTCTTTTTGGAAAGCTCGTTAAGCAGAAGCGAAACTATTATCGGTACGGGAAAGCCTAAGACAAGCTTCGACGTGGCGATAATGAGCGTATTCCTGAATGCGCGGTAGAACTCCGGCATCTGCACGAACATATACTTAAACCAATATAAACCTACGCCCTTGCTTCCCCATATTCCGAGTTTATAATCGAGTTTTTCCACAAAAGCAAGTCTCAACCCGAACATGGGCACGTACGTAAATACAATCAAAAAGATAATCGGCAACATTATAATAAGATGAAGTTGCCAGTCTATGGAACTCATCAGATTTCTTTTCTTACGGTTTATACGTATTTTTTTCATCCGTTGAGCCCTCCGAGAATTTCTTTTACGCCCTTGCCCGCAAGTCTGTCGGTAAACGACTTCCAGTCCGCCTCGTTAACAGGATTTGTCTGAGTATACATTCTTATCAATCTCTGTTCTTCGAAGTCGGAAACAATGCTGTTATATTTAGCCATTTCTGGCGTATTCATACCGTAAAACGCAGGTCTTTTGAATTTTACCTTCAAATCGTTTTTATCTTTTTCGTAATCGTATTCGGCGTAAGCGGTAAGGGCGTTATACGCGCCGTTTTCGCAGAAGATTTTATAGTACGGATAATAAACTTTACCCGCTCCCTTTCTGTCGTTTAAAAACGCCACTATATTGTTGTAATACGTCGTTTCGTCAAGCGTAAGAAACGAACTGTCCCCCGTCCTTATCGCCTTTTGAAGGTCGTAAGCGTATCTTATATTTTTATTCGGGGCGTCAAGGCGCAACGGCAGATACATTTCGAGTTCCGAAGCTACGTTTTTATATTTTTCGCTCTTTCTTACCTCTACCGTTTTAGCGGTAAATTCTCCTTCGTCGCCGAAGTATCTCGAAACAATATGATTTGCCAGTATTATTATCACTTCGGGGTTAAGGCAATCGGCACCCACGCAGTAAAACGAATTGTTTGAAATATTGTAAGGGACAACGGGTTCTATAACGTTGCCGTCGTAATCCCTTATAGCCCACGGGAGCCAATCGACGGAGGTATTTATCGAGTATGCGTCGTTAAGACCGTAAGACATTATGCTCCAGTACTCCCCGAGGAACGAGCCGATTTTACCAGCCGCAAGCGCGCTTTTAAGCGTTTGCCCGTCGAATGCCGAGTTTTGATCTATACACCCGTCATTATAAAGGCGATTCAGCAGATTTATCGTTTCTTTCATGCCCTCGGCAGCAGAGCCGTAGTAATACTTCCCGTCGTCGTCCTTCATATAATAGCCGGGGTACGCGTCGTATATGTTAGCTATTCCGTTAAGATTTTTCGATTCGAAACCGATAGAAAAACCGAAAGTATCATCCTCGTCGTTTTCGTCCGGATCGTTATTTGTAAAATAATCCACAAGGTCGAGATATTCCGAAAAATTCTTCGGCAAAAACTCGTTCAACTCTTTACCGGAGTAATCCACGCCTTTGTATTCGAGATACTTTTCCAACCAATCTCCGCGTATCCACATAAGCGGGCAGCTTTCAAATAAATCCGCAAGAAAAGGCAACCCGTACAGTCTGCCGTTGACGCTTGCCGCATCGAGAAGCTGCGGAGTTTTCTGTATCGCAGGCGAGCCGTTATTCCATACGGCAACGTCCCCCGTGTAAGAATATTCCATAGCCAGACGAAGTTCGGGCGAAGCATATTCGTTGTAAACGTCGGTAATATCGTAAATCAATCCTTGTTCTATAAGATCGCTCATCTGGTTCTGAGAGCAAAAGAACAAATCCGGCACGTTTCCGTCAAGGATATACGTATTCAGTTGATAATCGTAAGCGGTTCCTATGTTTGCGGCAAAAACCGATTGAAAGTTAACGTTCATAACCTCTCTGCAGATGTCGTACATAATGTTATTCTTTTCGTTTTCGCCGTTCACGTAATTGGAAGCGGAAATCATCTGCCCGACAGTTATGTTTATGGTTTCTTCATACTTACCGAGGGGTGCGCTCCCCTCGATAAGTTTACCGCCTTTTTTCTCCTCCGTTCCGCCCCTCGTAAGCATGCAAAACATAAATACGGAAGCAGCTATCAGAACGGACAAAACCACGGGAGTGATTTTTTGTATAAAATAGCCCATCGCTTAATCCTTAATTTTTCTTATAACAACAAACGCTATTCCGATAAGCGCCGCGGCAATGCCCGCGCCCGCACTCTGATAAGCGAGGCATCCTTCTTCGTCATTATCGAAACTACCGGAAGATCCAGTCGAGCCGCCCGTACTTCCGGAAGAACCCGCTATTTTCGCATAAACCACAACGTCTCCTGTTACAGGGGCTTCGAAATCGAAACGGATCGTGCATTCTTTGTCAAGATACCACCCTTCAAAGCCTTCGATGTCTTCGGGAATATATTCGTAGAAAGTTTCGCCCTTTTCGGCATAAGCCGTTCTTACGGGCGTGTCGCCTACATAGTAAACAATGCTGTATTCCTCTGGATCGTCGGGAACAGGAGGTTTAACTTCGGCGTCCGTCACGTTTAACGTTTTTATGGTCAGAATCACGTCCTCTTCGAACGAGTATACGCGATCCGCACCGTCGCAATGTTCGGGCGTAATCATCATTACGCAGTCGCTATAATCTACGGCAAGATCGTTTACGTCTACGGTATTCGAAGCCACGCAAATCCCGTTATAATAAATTTCGCATATCAAAGTTTCGCTCTCTTCGCGAATCTTCAATCCTATAACGGCTCCTAAGTACGAACCGTTGTTTCTTGTCAGGCTGTTTTCGTAAAGAAGTATCTGACCGCCTTGCGCCATCGTTTCGAGAGAGTAAGCATACATATCGCAACGGAGAGCCTCTTTTGCGTTGTAACCCCAGGCTGTTTCGTCCCAGAATTTGAAAGATAAAGCTTCGCCGTATGTTTCCATCGGATATTGATTTGCAGCGTTCAGGAAGCTTATTCTGAACCCGGCATCAAGACAAATTCTGTTGATGACGAAAGTAGTTTCAAAACTCTTAAGGCTGATTCTTTTCTTATACACGGCTCTCGAATTACTTCTCGTTCCGTCCGTGTTCGCAAGAATCATTACTATACCGTCATCGGTGGTAACGGCGTCCACTCTGTTGTAACCGAGCCCGTCCGTAAACCCGCTCTTATCGTCGGCAGAATAAAGAACCGCCTGTGCGGAAATAACCGCGTCTTCCGTCACGGTGAATTTATATTCTCCGTTAACGGCAACTACCTCTTCGCCGTTAACCGTTGCTTTGGCAATTTTATACGCGTTTTCGCCCGAAGCCTTAGCAGCTTTAACGGTAAACGTTATTTCCGTTCCTTCGGGAACTCTACCCGTCTGACTAACTTTTATCGTTACGTTTTCAATGTTTTCCGCAGTAACGTCAAAGTATACTATCGACTTTTTGAACGTAACGGTAAATTCCGTGTTTTCGGACAAAGTAATCGTATAAGTGCCGTTTTCAAGCGTTACGAGCGTACCGTTAACCTTAGCTTCGTCTACTTCGTAGCCATTGTCGGCAATTGCGGTAAACACAACTTCCGTACCTGCTTCCGCACTCGTATCCGGGGTTGCCGTAGCTTTGCCGTTTTCGCCCGCCGTCGCTTTTATCGTATAGTAAACCTTTGGTATTTCTTTGAATGTTACGGCGAACGTAATGTTTTCCGTTATAGTTACCGTATAAGTGTTTCCGTTTAAAACTACCGTTTCTCCGTTAAGCTTAGCAGAGTCTACAATATAGTTTTCATCAGGAGTTACCGTAAACGTTACCGAGGTGTTTTCCTCTACCTGCCCCTGTGCGCTTGCGGTTACCGTACCGTGTTCTCCGGAAACGATTTCCACATTATAATAAACTTTGGGAATTTCTTCAAACGTAACCGTAAATACAACGTCCTCGGTTACCGTTACGTCTATTTTGTTATCGGTCAAAGTTACTTCTTTACCGTTAATCTTTGCGGAAGCGACGCGGTTGCCTTCATCGGGAGTTGCCGTAAAAGTAACTTTGCTGCCTTCCCTCATTTTTCCGGAAGCCGTTGCGGTAACTTCTCCGTTGCCTTCCGCAGTTGCGGAAACATTATATAAATCGTATGTTCTTAAAGTAAGAACGACGTTACTTGCATAAGAATGCGCTAACGAATCGTTTTTTGTAGGCGTCAATAAAAGAACGCAGTCGTTTCCGTTAAACGAAGCAGGTATTGCCGATTTGCTTACGAATCTTCCTACAACGCAAATGCCGTTTTCGTCGAAAATATAATATACATAATTATCGCCTTCATCCGTTACGCGTAAAAGCCACTTTTTGTTTATAAATTCTTCCGTTCCCTCGGTATCGTAACGAGCGCAAACGCCCCAGGCTTCGCTTGTATCCGGAGTAACCGTTTCAGTACCCTTTGTATAGTAAACTCTATCGGCCCTGAGCGCTGCATTTGCTCTGTAATTTCCCCAGGACATTTCGTCATAGAACCATACGCCGAAACCGTCGCCGTAATTGTTCATCGGATAATCGTTTTCACCCGAAAGGAATGCCAGAATAAATCCTCCGTCGGGACATAAAGCGTTAACCGAAATTTCCGCTTCAAATCCCTTGGAAAGATTAACGTGCTTTGTACGAACGGCGCGGGTAGCCGAATAATTTCCGTCCTTTATTTCAAGTTCTACGGTGCTTTCGCCCGTAACTCTTTCAGATGTTGTTACTCTTCCGTTGTTTAAAACGTCTTTAAATGTATCGGAAGTTATATTCGGGCGCAAAGACAATTTAACGTTATTCGCGTAAGAATGCGCACGGTTAGAATCTATTACCGGCGTTATCAAAAGCACGCAGTCGTTTCCGTTAAACGAAGCAGGTATAGCCGACTTCTGAACCCATTTGCCTACGACGCAATCACCGTTTTCATTATATACATAATAAAGGAAATTTCCGTCCTGCGCGCCAACGTAAACCCTTAACTTTCTGTTTAAATAAACATCGGATGCGTCCTTATCGTAACGGGTAACCACACCCCAGGAAGGATCTTCGTCTGCGGTAACGGTTTCGTTTCCCTTTGTATAGTACTCTCTGTCTGCTCTGAGCGCTGCATTTGCTCTGTAGCCCCAGGCCGTTTCATCCCAAAACCTGATGCCGAAGCCGTCGCCATAATCGTTCATCGGGTAATCTCCTTCACCCGATAAAAACGCCAGAATAAATCCGCCGTCCGGACACAAAGCGTCGATAGTTAAATCCATCGTGAAACCTTTCGACAAATCTATATGCTTTGCGTATACCGCGCGGGTGGAAGAATAATTTCCGTCCTTAACCTCAAGCTCCATCGACGTGTTTCCCGAGTTCTCATCCGAAAGAATAACTCTTCCGTTACCGAGCTGATCTCTGAATTCCGAAGAAGTATTTGCATCGGCGTTTGCCGTTAATCCTGCCGCGCCGAAAACGCAACATATTATCGATAAAACAACAATCGCGATTGAGCATAACATTTGTTTTCTCATCTTTTTTCTCCTTTTTATACTTAAAAATTGTTAAAATTAATCAATGTTAACGTTAACATTGTTGTTTGAAATTATTATACTACCAAAAGAAGTATTTGTCAATACTTTTTTTAAAGATTTAATCAAGGTTTTTAGGATTGCGTTCCGACAGTTTTAAAAAGCAATCCTAAAGCGCCTGTTTAAACCGTTTCTCTTTCTATGTATTCTATACCCGTAATGGAATCTGCTTTCTGTTCCGAGCCGCCGAGCCTTTCAAACAATCTTTTGACAGCCGTTTCGCCTGCCGTTTTCATATTGAGGGAAACGGTGGTTAACCTCGGCGAAGTCATTTCACAGAACACGACGTTATCGTTTCCTATTACCGCTATGTCATCGGGCACAGAAAGCTTTTTGGCGTTTATTACCTGCAATGCGCCTATAGCCATATAGTCGTTGGCGCAAAAGACGGCTTTGGGCGTCCTTTTTTCAAGCACGCGAAGCATGGCGTCGCGACCACCGTCCACAAGCGCAATGTCCTTTTCTATAAGGATATGTTTCTCGCATCCGTTGGCAATCATCGCTTCTCTGTAAATCCGCTCTTTCTGAATCCAGAAACCGTCGTCAATCGTACTGTTCAGCATAGCTATATCGCGATACCCTTTTTCAAACAGCTTATCCATCGCAAGCTTAGCCACGCCTTCGAAATCAAACGCCACGTTTTCTATTCCTTCGAACTTCTGCGAAACGGTTATTACGGGCACATTATGCCTTTTTACCGTTTGTTTGAAGTACTCGGAAAACTTAGCCAATTCTTTAAGAGAGTCTCTGTAGTCCTCGACTTTCGTCATCTTCATTTCGAGTGGAAGAACTATTATGCCCTCAACCTGCTTGCCGAGGAATAAGTCCAGGGCGTTACACGCGGTGACGTAATCGTTTACGTTTGCGTTTATAACCGTAAAGCCTTCCCCGTACGCGTATTCCTCTATAGCCACTACTATATCGAGATACGCCTGGTTGTAGTAGTTTGACGAAAGTATGCCTATCATCTTACTCTTTCCGCTCACAAGGCTCATCGCGTTCATATTGGGCTTGTAGCCCGTTTCCTCGATAACCTTAAGAACTTTCTCCCGCGTTGTCGGTTTTACGGATTCCGACTTGTTTACCACTCTTGAAACGGTCATTGTGGAAACACCCGCAAGTTTTGCAACGTCTTCAATCGTTACCATTTTTCATTCCTTTGTTTTTTTCTATATATATACCCTTTGCGCCGAATGCGACGAAAGAATATTTTTCCGTAAAAGTACTGCCGCTAAGTTCCGGGAATACGACCACATCCTGCCATTCGCCAACTCCCTCGAACACCGAAGGACCCGTATAATAGTGCTTTCCGTATATATGGTGGTGCGGACCGAATGTGTTTCTTAATCCCGAATAAAGCGTAAGTTTTATTGTGTTTTTGCCTTTTTTCAAATAATCCGTTATATCCGTTTTATCGTAAGGGGCTATAATAGGGAACTTGCTATCGTTAATTTCCGCTTCTACCACAACCGCGTCGAACTTTTCTATGCCGAACAGAACCCTGCAGCTTTTATCCCCGTCGAATTCAAATTCCGCACTGCCAGAAACGCTTCCGGAGAAAAATTCCATCCCCTTAGCAGAAAGATCGGCCAGCCCGTATATCTTTTTCTTACCCGTAAGCGTAAAATCGTTTTCGTAAACGCAATTTTTGCCCCAAGTCTTTTCGTTTGCTTCAACAGAAAAATCTCCCAGGACATAAGCGCTCTCTATACAATAAGGAAAGCTTGCGACGTTCGTAACGCTTTGGAATACGTCTCTATCCAATAATTCGTTATAAAAAGGCGGAATTGTTTTTTCAAGAACAATCTCGTTTTCTCCATCCTTAATATACTGTGTGGCGTCATACTTTTTTATGGCTTTATCCACGAAAAATCCGCAGGCTTCCGCTTTTTTGCCGTTAATATAAACAACGCCGTCAGAGCTTTCGAGTCCTGCGAAAATATTGCCCGTTATACCTTTTGCCTCAAACGTATATTTTAGGGAAAGTACCGTCGGCTTGCCTTTGCCATTTATCTCTCTGTAAAAATCATTAACCGCCTTTATCGCGTATTTTTCCGCCGAATATGCCCCGCCGTCAATCGAATAAGCTACCTTATCTACAGTAAACACTCCACTGTATCCGAGTTCGCCGAAAAGCCCGTCTATATAAGTTTTCTCCTTTAAAGAATCGTTATTACCGAACAATTCTTCGGGTATATTTTCAACAGTTTCCGCACTGAAGAAAACATATTCCGACGGCTCTATTTTTACATCGGTATACGTTTTGTTTTCAAATGCCGAATATCTCGATTTCAGTACAGAGTTCTTACCGCCGGGGTAAGAAGCGACGATACGGTTTTTCCCGTCGGTTTTCAAAACAGCCGAGACGCCGTTGTCTCTGGATTTATTAAGCGCGAAAATATCCGTGCGATCGTCATAAAAACGCTTTGCCGTGACCAACCCCGAACAGGGTTTTCTTCCGTCCTCCTCCAAAAGAATCGGCGAAACGTTTATTTTGTGTACGTCAAATACCTTTCTTATATAATCCTTTCTGTTTACGACGAACACACCCGGGAGAAACGCTTTGTTGTTTTCGTTACCGCAATACACCTCTTCATCGTTAAGGTTAAATACGATGCCGCCGTTTTTTTGAAACTCTTTTATCATTTCAACCGTTCGCTCTTCGAGGTAAAGGACTTTCGGAATAATCAGAACGCTATACGAACATTCGCCTAAAACTATCCGTTTTTGTGCGATATACGTGGTTTTTAAAATAAATTGTTCATCGCCGAAGTCAAAATCCGCCTGCAAATCTACAAGGCTTTCGGTCAAATTTCTCAATTCTGAAGAAATATCGTGTATCCTCGATTTATCGCCGTAGCCGCTCAGTGCCCATGCACCGGTTTTCGGATGAATAACGAGTATTTCCGCCCGACGAACCCCGCCGTGCAATCTTTCGTTTATATATGTCATCTGCCCGAACAACACATCGGCTTTATCCCAAAAAGGCATCTGCGGGCAGAAAAACTGAGGATAGTCTCTTTTCCTGTTTCCTTCTAAAGAGTACATCGAGATACTGAGGCACGGAACGTTTACGCCGAACGCCGCCTGATACGCCCATATCGCCAGCAATTCTTTGAAAGAAGCGTCATAACCCGACCCGGCATAGGTCTCGGAAAGAATCTCTCTTCTCCCCGTCTGAAACGCCACGCTTTCCGCCTGTTTAAATACGAGCGGCGGCGCAAATCTGTTGCCCAAAGTATCTACACCGATCAATCTTTCCTCTTCATACAAAGGCATTACGCCCCCGCAAACCGGTATCTGATCGACAACGCCTTCTTCACAGGCGAAATGCCCCGTCATGATAAGCCCGTTTTCCTCGCACCACTCGTTGTAACGGCGGACATAATTCGTCTTGAAAAGATAGCTTACCGTTTTCCAATAATCGTAGCGATATTTGCAATACCCCCCTTTATCAAACAAAATATAGGGTATTGCTTCTTTTAGCGGATAGCCGTTCTGCTTTTCAAACTCCTCTGTTATATACTTGCCAAGCGGTAATCCCTGAGGCGGAACATGCGGTTCGTCCGTAAAAACGCCTTTGATTGTTTTCCCGAAATACTCGGAAAACCTTTGCTTATATACCTCGTGCGTCACTTCTATAAAATAGTTTATCGCATCCTTATCCGTAACGTCGATATAGTAATCGTTAACGCTTTTTATCGCAAAATAATACTTTTCCCCGACCGAGGGCTGCTTGCATTCGGTAAAAACACCGTCGGCAAAAGTATAACACCCGTACACATCGGCATCTTTTTCTAGTTCGGAGATATAACAGTACTTTCCGTTCAGATATTTTTCTTTGAATTGCTCGGATTTTGCATATACTTTTCCACCGCCGAAGCCGCTCGGCCAACCATATTCGTCGTATATCCAAACCTCCATTCCGTTATTGCGGCACCATTCTACCACCCAACCGAATGCGGAAAGCCACTCCTCTCCCATATACTCCGTTACAAGTCCTGCTCTTGCATGCACAAATACGCCCGATATTCCTTTCGCTTTGAATTCGGACAATTGTTTTTCTGTTTCTTCTTTTGTTATTTTACCGTTCCAACCCCAGAAAACCCTCGGGGCATAATTTGTAATTTCCATACCAAACCGCTTTTAATTTTAAAATGTTATCGTTATCATTATACAATTAAACGATATAATTGTCAACCCCTTTTCCATTTTTAATAAAAAAGAAGAAACTATTTTCGGCTGTGAAAGAACATCTGTTGGTTTACACGCCTCCTGCAGGCCTTTTCGGATATTTTTTCGTTCGGCAATTTTTACAACAGAACGCAAAAGATCGCCTGCCGAGCCTTCCCTCACCGAAAAAAATATTATTTGAAAACGGGTAAAAAACTAGAATCCTTAAAAGTGTTCGGCAACAAAAAGTCGCCTTTTTCGCACGTAAACAAGTAAAAACGGTAAAAAAACGGAGCGTTTAAAACGCTCCGCCGAATTATATTTGCTTTTTATTTTTCAAATTTAATGTTTACGTCGCCCGTGGAAGTTTCTACTTTGAGGGTATTTTCCCCGCCCGTACGATTTGAAATATTGCTGTCGCCCGTGGTTGTGCGGCAGTCCACCGAATAGCTCTGCTCGTCGCCCACTATAACACCTTCGATATCGCCCGTAGTAACGTTAACGGAAATATTCTTGCCGTTTGCAATTCTGAATTTAATTTCGCCTGTAGAAGCTTTTAAAGTAACTTTTTGGCTGTCAACGTCGTACTCGCCTTTACCTGTGGTAGAAATTCCCGAGAACTCCCCGCCGGCTTTCACGTTTTCCGCGGTTATCCTGCCGGTCGTTGCGGAAACCTTAACGTTGCCCGCAGCTTCAAGCTTGTTTATCGAAAGCCTGCCCGTAGTGGAAGAAATATCCGCAGCCCCGCCTACCGTCAGGTCGTCTATTGTGGCGCTACCGGTGGTAAGCTTGAATTTTGCGTTGTCGGAAGTCTTTATTCCGGAAGCTTCTATTTCACCCGTGGTAACCGAAACATAAAGCGCTTTTACATCGAGCGATTTTAAATCTTTTACTGTAATAGTGCCCGTTTTCGCGCTTAAACTAAGATTTCCGGAGAAATTTTTCGGCAGGGTAACGGTCACCGCGGTTTTTCTTGTAAACCAGTTAAAGAAGAAAAACTCGCGCTTTTTATCGCTTTCAAACTTAATGTTGCCGCCGTCGCGGGTGATTGTGGGTTTTAATTTTTCCGTCTCGTAATACTCGAAAATCACTTCCGAAGTCGAACCCGTTTTTACAATAACGTCGTTGGTGGAGCAATCCACGATTACTCCCTCGTTTGCGGTATAGGTTTCTTTCTTTTCCATAAATATTTGCTCCTCGATATTTCCGCTTGCCAGTATACACCCGGTTGCGCCGATAATTACCCCGACGCCGAGAATAACGGCAAGAATTATTATAAGTTTTTTCATTTTAATTTCCTTCCTTTTTTAAATAGATTTTTTATTTTCGGAAAAACAAACGCAATCAGTTTGAAGCATGCTATCGAAAGCAAAACGCCCGCACTTGACGACGCAAGCCCTCCGCCTATATTCACAAGCCCAAGTGAAAAATCACTGAACAAAAGCACGATGCCTGCGGCAAATGCAGCAGCCCCGCCGAGGGTCAACGACAGGCAGACCGCAACCATAGCCACGACCAGCGCAAAAACCACGCAAAGCGCGGCTATACCTATGCCGAGCGCAGCCACCCCGAGCGCAAGCCACAACGGCGAACCTATTACGATAAGTATAACGCTTAAAACGGAAAGCTTTCTTTCGGGCTTGTTCTGCAAACCGTACTCCGCAAGTGTTCTCTCCGCAACGGTTTCGGGCGACTCCAACTCCGCAACCGCCTGCTCTTCCGAAAGCCCGCTTTCCATTTTGTCCTCTATCATTTCTTTATAAAAATCAAGCAAAGCATTTTTGTCGTCGCCTTTAAGCGGCGAAAGTTTCTTTTTAAGTTTTTTTAAATATTCCTTTTCAGTCATGCCCGTGTTTTCCTTCGATAAATTTACATATTTTTAAAATCTCGTTCCAGTCGCTTAAAAATTCGGTAATTCTGTTCTCGCCGAGCGGGGTTATCGAATAATACTTTCTGAGCCGTCCGTTATGCTCGGCGCTTCTTACCGACACAAGCCCCCCTGCTTCCAACCGTCTGAGTATCGGGTAGAGAGTGGACTCCGAAATTTCCACAACGGGCGAAACGTTTTTTATCAGCTCGTAGCCGTAGGTTTCCCCGTCTTTCATAGCGGAAAGAATGCAAACCTCAAGCACTCCGCGTTTAAGTTGTGCGTCCATGAATACCTCCTATCGTACAATACTATACAACACATAGTATTTGCTTGTCAAGCGTTTTGTTAAAAAAATTGAAAAAATTTTTCGACTGTCCGTTCAGTTAAATTTTGAAACGCCTTGCAGCTTAAACAGTGTATTTAAAAATCAGATTATTAAAAAAATAGTAGGGATAAGAAATAAAATCCCTACTATTCTGCGCCTGTAAGCGACTATAAATACTTTAATATTCCGAGTGCTTTGCGGAAGCAATATATTACCTGTATTTACGCCGGACAGCGGAAAATGTAAATGTTTTCCATAAGGAGTTTCCATCGGAGATACTTCGCTCCGTGTTAAGAGAACAATTTGAATAGCCCTAACGCGATCAGTAATAAAGACGGTGCTTTTTCGGATATTTTATCCGCGCAGAAACTTCTCCCCGCGAGAACACCCAGAAAAACAAACAAAACGTGAAACACCCCAACCGTTAAAACGGGATAAAATCCGTACCCCGAAAGCGACAAAGACAGAGAGGCGCACGCACCGTCAGCACCGACGCCAAGACCGAGCGCGAAAACTTCGCCGTTTTTTATAAAAAGTCCCCTTTTTCGCAGAAAGTCGGCTTGTTTTTCGATTTTCAAAAGTTCTTTCAGTCCTATTAAAAACAGCATTCCTCCGCTTATTAAAATAGCTATATCTTTATATAATTCTTCTAATCTTTCGCCCAGAGCGCAAGCGATAAAGCACATTACGGCAACGATACTGCCGACGGAAAGCACGCTTTTAAGAGTAGAGCGTACACCGCGCGAACCGATGACCGCACCCGCCGAAAAACCGTCTACGCTGACCGAAACGGACGATATAAAAAGAAACAGTAAATCCATACTTTCACCATTCGGGAAATGCTCTTTCCCCGTTTCCAATTATATTCCGTTTACCGAAAAAATGTTAAAAAAGCGGCGGGGTTCGAAAAAATCCCGAACCCCGCCTTGTAAGCTTATCACTTGTCAGACTATATTAAATTTCAGTTTATATTATACGCCTTTCTTAGCGCGGCGGAGCATTTCCGAATCGGAAGTATCCGTTTCGGAAACATAGCCGTCAAGCTTCATAATCTTATCGTTGATGTTGTCGAGTATCCAGCTTGCCTGCGGGAAGAACTCTGCGTCGAATTCATACGGAGGAGTAATCCAGTTCCTTGCGCCTACAACTACAACAGGTGCATCGAGATAGTCGAAGCAAAGCTCGGAAATCTTTTCAGCCATATCGTTCAGGATGCTTCCGCGTGCGCAAGCGTCCGAAGCGAGTAAGATTTTACCCGTCTTCTTAACGGATTCAACAACCTTTTCGTAGTTGAACGGAACGATAGAACGTGCATCGATGACTTCTGCTTCAACACCGTATTTTTCGGAAAGGGTCTTAGCTGCATCCAAAGCTCTGTAAAGAGTTGCGCCGATGGTAAGAATGGTAACGTCGCTACCTTTACGTTTGATATCGGGTTCGCCGATAGGAATTTCATAGTATCCTTCGGGTACTCCGCCTTCATGGAATTCTTCGCCCTTGTCGTAAATTCTCTGGCTTTCAAAGAATACAACGGGGTCTGTTCCGTTAAGAGCAGAGTTCATAAGACCCTTAGCGTCGTAAGGCGTTACGGGGAATACTACTTTAAGTCCGGGAACGTGAGCGGGGAATGCTACCCAGTCTTGAGAGTGCTGAGCGCCGTACTTGCTGCCGACGGAAACGCGGAGCGTTACGGGCATCTTAAGGATACCGGAGGACATAGCCTGCCATTTAGCGAGCTGGTTGAAGATTTCGTCGCCCGCTCTGCCCATGAAGTCAGCGTACATAAGTTCTACAATCGCTCTGCCGCCGCAAAGGCCGTAACCTACTGCGGAGGAAACGATAGCCGCTTCGGAAATAGGCGAGTTGAATAATCTGTGATACGGAAGAGCTTCGGTAAGTCCTCTGTAAACAGCGAACGCGCCACCCCAGTCACGAACGTCTTCGCCGTAGGAAACGAGCGTAGCGTCCTTATAATATCTGTCGATAATAGCTTCGAAGATACCGTCTCTGATATTGTAAGCTTTGATCTTGGAAACGGGCTTGCCGTCCTTATCGAAAGCGAAACGACTCTTGCCTGCGATCTGCTGAACGCGCGGGTTTTCAGCCATAGGCATCTTAACGTCAGGCTTACGAGCAGGATCCATAGATTCTACGCTGCCGTTGGAGAACATAAGATTTTCCACGTAATAGGGGTCTTTCTTGAAATCGTGATAGGGAGAAAGTTCGGGGTCCGCAGCCATTTTGCAGATCTTGAATAGTCTTTCTTTAACATCTGCGAGAATGGTATCGAACTTAGCGTCTTTCTCAACCTTAGCGTCAACAAGACCTTTTCTGAACGTGATAAGCGGGTCAACCTGCTGCCAAGCTTCGACCTCTTCCTTCGTTCTGTAGGACATGCTGTCCGAAGGCGAGTGACCGCCGAAACGGTAAGTAACGACGTCGAGCAAGCAAGGACCTTCGCCCTTTAAGAGGATTTCCTTCTTTCTCTTCATTGCGTCGATAACAGCAAGAGGATTGAAGCCGTCTACTCTTTCCGCGTGGAGCTGAGAAGGAGCTACGCCTGCGCCCATACGAGCGAGGAAGTCGTACGCCATAGTTTCGCCGCGGGTCTGTCCGCCCATGCCGTAGCCGTTGTTGAAGAAGTTGAACAAAATGGGAAGTCCGCCCTTCTTCTCCCAAAGCTGATTGAGCTGATCCATAGCCGCGAAGTTCATGGATTCGTAAACAACGCCGCAACCCATAGCGCCGTCGCCTACGTTGGAGATAACGATACCGGGTTTGTCGTTGCACTTCTTATAAAGAGCTGCGCCCATAGCGATAGGTGCGCTGCCGCCTACGAGTGCGTTGTTCGGGTAAATTCCGAAGGGAAGGAAGAATACGTGCATGGAGCCGCCCATACCTCTGTGGAAGCCCGTTCTTCTTGCGAATATTTCAGCAAGTGCGCCGTAGAGAAGGAAGTCGGTTGCAAGGTCTTTAACGTTGCCGGTCTTGTTGCCGGTTTCTACAGCGCGTAAAACTTCGCCGCCTTCGAACTCTTCCATTATCTTCATAAGTTCTTCGTCGGAAAGTTTATGAATGGAAGAAAGACCGCGCGCGAGTACTTCGCTGTGGCTACGGTGAGAACCGAACGTTATATCGTTTTTATCGAGTATGAAAGCCTGTCCTACAGCAGCTGCTTCCTGCCCCATGGAAAGGTGTGCGGGGCCGGGATAAGAATGTTTAAAGCCGTTGTATTCGCCCTGTACTTTTATGGAATAAATCATGCTTTCGAATTCGCGAAGGGTTGCGATATCTTCAAACATGGTAACGAGTTCGCCTTTCTTGAAGTTCTTCTTCTCGTCGGCAATCGTTTTATTGTATTGGTTTACCGGTATGTCTTCAAAATGAATCGTTCCGCTTTTTCTTATAAAATTAGGATCGATGAATTGACTCTTAGGCATTTTATATAATCTCCTTAAATATTATTTATAGTGTGGCGGCATAGCCGCAAGAACGCAAAACCCCGTTTATCTCACGGGAATCGCATATTTTATTATTCGCTCCAGATTGTTTCGCGAATGATTTCGCAAACCGTGGGGTGCGGGAATACAAGTTTTTTGATGACTTCTATATCGACTTCGAGGTCAATAAGAGCGGATACCGCAACGATATATTCGCTTGCGTAAGAGCCTATGATGTGCGCGCCTACGAGCGTGTTCGTCTTGGTGTTTACAACGAGTTTGCAGATACCCGAAAGGTCGGTGTTTTCCGCAACGTATCTTCCGGAATACATAAGCGAAAGTTTAAGGGTTTTAACGGAAAGTCCCTTAGCCTTTGCGCTCTCCTCCGTTTCGCCTACGGAGCCGATTTCGGGAGTGGTGTAAACTACGGAAGGGATTACGTTGTAACGCATATGATCCTTTTTGCCGGTGATGTTGTTTACGGCAACTTCTGCTTCTCTGTAAGCGGTATGTGCAAGCATTATCTTGCCGTTTACGTCGCCTACCGCATAAACGTTGGCAACGTTGGTCATCATCTTGTCGTCGGTAACGATTGCGCCGCGTTCGAGATTTACGCCGATGTTTTCAAGACCGAAGCCCTGAGTAACCGCGCGTCTGCCGATGGAGCAAAGAACTTTATCAGCCTTAACTTTTTCGGTTTTGCCGTCTTTTTCGAATACTACGCCGTCCGCTTCAACAGCCGTAACCTTTGCGCCGAGACGGAATTCAACGCCCTTCTTTTCAAGCGCTTTCTGAAGCAAACCGGAAATTTCCGCATCGGTAGGACCTGCGATTTTGTTCATCATTTCGATGACTACGACTTTGCTTCCTACGGACGAGAAATACGAAGCCATTTCGAGACCGATAACGCCGCCGCCTATAACAGCGAGCGTGCCGGGGATCTCTTTAAGGTCGAGTATCTCTTTATTGGTCATAACGTAACCTGCTGCGAGGTTTTCCCTGAGACCGGTAATCGGGGGAACTACGGGCATGGAGCCGGTAGCTATTATAAGTTTTTCGGCAAGGTACTGAACGCCCTTAGCTTCTACTATGATGCCGCCTTCGCCTTTGCCTATGATTTTGCCTTCTGCTTCAACCATAGTTACGCCTGCTTTTTTAAGCTGACCTTTTACGCCGCTGACAAGCGTTTTAACAACGCCGTTCTTTCTTTCTACTACAAAAGCCTGGTCAACGCCGCTCTCTACCTTAACCGAAACGCCGAAGTCTTTTGCGTGGTTAGCGTAATCGAGCACCTTTGCCGAATAAAGGAAAGTTTTGGAAGGAACGCAGCCTTCGTTAAGGCAAACGCCGCCGAAATGTTCCTTTTCGATTACCATGGTTTTAAGACCTGCATGACCTGCGCGTTCTGCGGCTAAGTATCCGCCCGGACCGCCGCCGAGTACTATTACTTGATATTTATCCATAATAAAATTATCTCCTGAATAATCCTGTAAATAATCTGTTTTTATCGAGCCGTATCCTATGCCCCGTTTTTATCAGAAGCAGAGGTTAAGACTGAAGTTCTCAAGGAACTCTTTAAGCTCTTTAAGGAATCTCGCCGCGGGAGCTCCGTCCAACGCTCTGTGGTCGAACGTGAGCGAAAGGGTCATAGCCTGGTAAGGTACAGCCTGTCCGTTTGCGCCGAGTTTAACTCTCGTTTCGAGCGCGCATACGCCGAGGATACCCGTCTGCGGGGGATTGATAACCGGCGTGAAGCTTTCAATGCCGAATACGCCGATGTTGGAAATGGTGAACGAACCGCCGCTCATAAGGTCGGGCTTAAGGGTGCCTGCCTGAGCTTCTTTAGCGAGCTTCTTTGCGTTTACCGCAACTTCGGTCAAAGACATTTTATCTGCGCCGAAAAGGACGGGAACAAGAAGTCCCTTGGGCGTATCGACCGCAATACCGATGTTAGCGGAGGAGAAATATCTCATAGTGTCGCCGTTTACGAGGTTTGCGTTGAGTCCTTTGTGGTTAAGTATAACTCTCGAAACAGCGTAAATGATAATATCGTTGAACGTGATGTTCGGGAGATTTAATCTTTCCGCGTTAGCCTTAATGAACGCGCGGAGAGCTATAATGTTGGTGCAGTCGAAGGAGATGTTCTCGGTAAGCTGAGCCATAGACGAAAGGCTGTTCATCATGTTTCTTGCTATAACCTTGCGCATATTGGACATCTTTTCTTCGGTGTAAGCGCGAACGTCCGTTGCGGGAGCTTCTGCCTTTGCGGCGGGTGCTGCGGCTACGGGAGCTTCGGTTGCCTGAACTGTCTTGATTCCGTTTGCGGCAGCGTAGCGAACGTCTTTTTCTACTATTCTGCCCTTAGGTCCGGTTGCGGTGCAAGCGGCAAGTTCAACGCCGAGCTTTTCGGCAAGCGCTTTTGCTCTCGGGGAAGCGAATATTCTTCCGTTTTCAGTCGTAGCCGTTTTACCCTCTGCTTTGACGGTTTCCGTCTTAGCGGTTTCAACGGGTTTAGCTTCTTCCGTAGCCGCAGCTGCGGGTGCGGAAGCGCCGGGTGCAAAGCAGGAAACGTCGTCGCCCTTGGTTCCTACCGCGCAAACGGGTACGAGTACGGGGACTTCGTCGCCGTCCTTATAAAACTGAGCGAGTATTTCGCCTTCTACTTCGCTTTCCTGATCGAAAGCGGCTTTATCTGTTTCGTAGCTGAAGAGAACTTCGCCTACGGAAACATGCTCGCCTACTTTTTTGTGCCATTTGGTGAGTATGCACTGCTCTACCGTAATACCCTGTTTGGGCATGAGAACGGGTTTTGCGTTAGTTGCAACCACGGGCTTAGCTTCTGCGGTTTTTGCTTCCAACGTCGTCGCCGCGGGAGCTTCTGCCTTTGCCGCTTCAGCTTTTCCGCCGACAAATTCGGAAATATCCTCGCCCTTGTTACCTATGACGCAAACGGGTACGAGTACGGGTACTTCGTCGCCGTCGTTAAAGAGCTGTACGAGTATTTCGCCTTCTACTTCGCTTTCCTGGTCGAAGGAAGACTTATCCGTTTCGTAGCTGAAGAGGACTTCGCCTACGGAAACGTGCTCGCCTACTTTTTTATGCCATTTGGTAAGTATACACTGTTCTACAGTTATACCTTGCTTTGGCATCAATACCGGTTTTGCCATTTTATATTGTTAACCTCCGTATTATTATATATGTGAGCCTTTTTTGGCAAATACCCCGTTTATCGCGCATTATCGGCATTTTTCTGCCCCGCGCGACAAACGGGAATTATTTATTATGTTATATGGGTTTCGCGTTCTTTAACAAGTACTTCTCAGCTTCCTCGCTCCAGATGCCGTTATGGCGTTCGCAGATTTCCGCAAGCGCTTTGAAGAACGGATCGGTTTCGCCGAGTTTAGCAAAGTCCTCTATAGCCGTCATAGGCATGGAAATGTTCGTATAAACGAGCTTCTTTGCGCCTTTGATGTTGGGAAGATTCATAACGGTAGGAATAACGCTGTCAAGTCCGCCGACGTGAGAAATCATTATAGCGGGGTTGATTCTTCCTGCGGCTGCAAGCGCGAGAGCTTCTCTCATATCGTCGGTGTTGCCGCCCGAAGTACCGGTTATTCTGTGGAACGCATAGTGTACGTCGTAGAAGTTGAACTTCGCGGAGAAGTCGCTCTTTAAAGGACCTGCGAAGAAGTTGAGGCAGCCGCCGTCTCCGAGAAGCGCGTCGCCCTGTTCTACGAGGAAGGATACGGGAGCGTAAACGAATACGTCGTCAAAGCCCTTGCCTCCGTTGAGAGATTTCATATATTCAACGGGATTTTCAACCGTAGCGGTGTTAACGTAAACGAGTTTAACGCCGTTCTTTGCAGCGTCTTCTACGGTAAGAAGGGAAGCCGCGCGAGCAAGTCTTGCGTCGTCAATATCGGTAACGACCATAAGCGAAGGCTTTCTGTCGCAGTGAATACCGTAGTCTACGCAACCGAGACCCATAGGACCTGCGCCTGCAAGTATAGCAACCGCGCCGCCCTCTTTAATACCCATAACGTGGGTGTGGTTTTCGTACTTGGTGTGATAGTTTTCGTGATAACCCGCGATTATGCAGGAAACGGGTTCGGAAAGCGAAGCTTTGAAATAGCAATCGGATTCGTAAGGAAGTAAGCAATCGCACTCCATAACTTCGTTAGGAATGACAACTTTTGTAGCGTCTCCGCCGATGAACTTGTAGGAATATCCGGGAGCGTAAGCCGAGCCTTTGTAGTTAAGCGCCGGCTGAATGGAATATTTCTGACCGGGTTTGAACTTATGCTGCCACTTTTTGCCTACTTCGAGAATTTCGCCGCAGAATTCGTGACCGATGATGGTCGGGTTTTCGGCAACGTCTTCCGGAACGCGCTTATGAGCCGCGCCCTGTTCCATAGCTTTGAAGGTGGACATGCAAATACTGTCCGATACAACCGTGGCAAGAATTTCGTCGTCCTTGATTGCGGGGAGTTCAAACTCTTCCAGACGGAGATCTTCCTTTCCGTAAAGTCTAACTGCTTTGGTTTTCATAATGTATTTACCTCACGTTTTATTTTTCTATTTTGAAAGAGAGCGGCGATATTTTTCCGCTTCCCAATTGTTGATGAAATCGATGTCTTTTTCGTTCATAAGGGAAAGCTCGAGATTATTTTCGGCTAAAACCTTTAAAACGAACAGATACGCGAACAGCGTTTCTTCGAGCGTCTGCGCTTCTTTAAGAGTGGTGTGATATTCCACGCTGCCGTTCTTTATCTGAATTTTTTCGGGCGAGAACGCCATCATATTGTTAAGATATACAAGCTGATCGGGATAGAGAGAGTTCTTGTCGAGCATAGCTTTATCCACGGTGTGAGTTTTAACGAAATCGTTTATAACCTTCGTTTCAGAAAGGTAAACGTTTTCGCCCGTTTGCTTTAAGCTAACCGTTCTGTACTCGTCTTTCAAACCGAAATACGCGACTATCGCGTTGTTTACTTCCTCGTTTAAGGAAATAACTCTTTCCTTATCGTCGCCGTTTACAACAAGCCCGTGGTTCTTCATAAAGATGACTTCGGCATATTTTCCGGTTTTTTCTTTATATTCTTTAAGAGCTTCACCCATCTTGACGGAAAGCATAAATCCGGGGTCTACGTACGGTAAGAAAACGTAACCGAAATCGCTCTTCCCGAAGATTTTTTCCGCAAGTTCCTCGCCGTTTTTACAGCAAGTCAAAAGGTTTGCGTATATAGAATGGGTGTGTATAACGTACTTTTTAAGAACTGAGTGAAAACCTACTTCAACGCTCGGACGGAGCGCGGCAAGTCCCTCCTGCTTCAACGTCGCTTCGGCGGTAACCTGCTTATTCAAAGCCTCGTAATCTCTGCCGTCGGACAAATCGACGCTTTCGTAAAAAGCCTTAATTTTCTTTAAATCCATTGGGACGTAAGCGGTGTTCTCGTCGATGTCTTTCAACTTAAAGCCGGAAGCCTTTATGTACATAACGTCGCCGTCTTTAACCGAAGTGTTTCCGCCTCCTCCCTGAGTATAATCGACCCTCGCCCCAGCATAGGAGGAAATGTCGATAAGTTCAGAAATTGCTTTTGTCATTTTTATCTCCTTTATCTATTTTGAATAGTTAATCGGGAGGGAAAAACCCCTTTATCGAAGCTTTTCCGCCGATTTTCGTTTTTACGCTTCTATACCGAATGCCGCGTTGATGGCTTCTACTTCCTTATCGGTAATCTTTACTATCTCGCCGAGAAGTCCGCCGTGGATAAGCGTGTTTGCGGTAAATTCAACTACTTCGAGAGCGTCGAACGCTTCGATAAGAGTCTTGCCTACGGCTATAACGCTGTCGTTTTCGATGAGGATGACAGGGTGTTTTTCGCTCAATGCGTTTACGACTTTTTCGGGAGCGGTTATGTTAGTTCCGTAGGGAAGCCTTACGAGGTCACGAATCTTAATATAGGATTCGGGTATCGTTCTGCTGTCTATTTCCTTACGAGTAATGCCGAACGCAAGTATGTTGGTAGGCTGAGCTACTACGATTGCGTTGAATTCCGGATGAGCTTCGTAAATCATTTTATGAAGCGTTGCCGAACGGGACGGACGTTTGCCTGCCTCTCTCCAGCCGTTTTCTACGCGAACGAGGTCCTGAGGTTCAAGCTGTTTTCTGTCCTTGCCGTAAGGAGTGATAATGAACGCTTTGTCGTTCAGTCTTTCGGAGAATGTACCCATCGTGCTGGAGAACAAGTCCTGATCGTACGCCCTGTGAATAAGCGTGCACATCTTGTTTCTTATCTCCTTTTCGGTGGAAGAAATCTCCGAGGGAATAAACTCGCCGAGCATAGTTTTGCCTTTTTCTTCGGCAAGCTTAATCTGTTCCTCGGTAAGCGGATAAGCTTTGCCGAGAAGTTTGGAAGTTATATCTATCTTAGCGCATCTTTCGAGAGTTTCGAACTTCATGAATGCGTCGAAAAGGTCTAAACCGCAGGTAACTACGCCGTGGTTTTCCATAATTACCACGTCGAAGCCCTTTTTAATTTCCGCCGCGATAGCCTCGCCGAGTTCGATGCTGCCCGGTACTTCGTACTTAGCTATACCTACCTTGCCGCATACGAGTTCGGTCGTGGGGATAATCCTCGTGTTGGGGATTTTTCTTATCAAGCTGTAGCTTACGAGCGAAGGAGAATGCGCATGCACTACCGCTTTTACGCCCGGTCTCGTTTTGTAAACGAGTTTGTGGAAAGGAAGTTCTACCGACGGTTTATATTTACCTATAATGGTTCCGTCCGGCTTAACCTGACAAATATCCGCAGGGGTAAGCGCGCCCTTGTCTATTCCGGAAGGCGTAATCCAGATGTTGCCGTCGCTATCCATAATGGAAAGATTGCCGCCCGAAGTGGTGGTCATCTGCTTTCTGTAAATTCTGTTAATGGTAAGCACTATTTGCTCAGCGGGGTGCATAAATTTGTAATCCATAAAAAACTCCTTTTTATTGCGGTTTGCCGTCACCCGATAAATACGTTTTTTCAGCCGAAACCGCCGAAATTTATTTCTCGTTATTTTCCCTGTTATTGCGCTTTTTAAACTTTTTCTATAATGCTTTTGAATTTTTCGTAATCCGAAACATATTCGCCCGTGGGAGCGTATTCCTTAACGTCGCCGCCCGCGCCTATAAGCTTTTTGGCTTCTTTAAGGTCTTTTACCTCGTCGAGGGCTATCATCTGAACGGCTATATTGCCTAGAGCCGTAGCTTCCGAAGGACCAGCAACGACCTTTACGCCGCATATATCCGCGGTCATTTTACAAAGAATTTCAGCCTTGCAACCGCCGCCTATAACATTGATTGCGCCGAATTTCTTGCCGGTAAGCTTCTGAATGGATTCGAGAGTGTATCTGTATTTAAGTGCAAGGCTTTCATAAATACATCTTGCGAATTCGCCTATCGTATTCGGCTCGTTCTGCCCCGTCTTGCGGCAGAATTCGCGGATTCTTTCGGGCATGTTGCCGGGGTTGTCGAACGCGGGGTAATCGGGGTCGATATAGCAAACGGATTTAGACTTGGAAGCCATATCCGCAAGCTCCGCAAACGAATACAGGTTGCCTTCTTTTTCCCAGCGACGGCGGGACTCCTGTATAATCCAAAGCCCCATTATGTTCTTTAAAAATCTGATAGACTTGTTGTAACCGCCTTCGTTAGTGAAGTTCTGAGCGAAGCTTTCGTCCGTCAGAACGGGCTTGTCAAGCTCGACGCCCATAAGCGACCATGTTCCGCAGGAAATATAGCAGGTGTTTTCCATATCGGCGGGAACAGCCGCAACCGCAGAACCGGTGTCGTGCGTGCAAACGGCTATTACAGGAACGGTATCTATACCGAGTTCCTCACAAATTTCCTTTTTAACGTTTCCGTAAACGTGACCGCTCGGAACTATTTCCGGCAGTTTTTTAACGTCGAAACCGATTTTCTCGATAGTCTCGTAATCCCAATCTCCCGTAACGGGGTTGATCATCTGCGAGGTGGAAGCTATGGTATATTCCGCAACCTTTGCGCCCGTAAGCATATACGCCATAAGATCGGGCATAAACAACATACAATCAGACCTTTCATAAGCCTCTTTATCCTCGTTTACCGATACGTACAACTGAAAAAGCGTGTTGAAACGCATAAACTGCGTACCCGTGCGTTTATAAAGATTTTCCTTTCCTCCGAAAAGGGGGAAAACTTTTTCCATAGCACCCTCGGTACGAAGGTCGCGGTAATGATAGGGCGTGTTGATGAGGTCGCCTTTCTTATCTATAAAGCCGTAATCGACGCCCCAGGTGTCAATACCTATCGAGTCGAAACCGCCCGCCTGTTTGGCTTTGACGATACCCGTCTTTATCTCGTGAAAAAGTCTTAAAAAATCCCAGTACAACTTGCCGTTCAAAGATACGGGGTCGTTGGAAAAACGGTGAACTTCCGTATAAACTATTTTGCCGTCCGTCTTTTCTCCGATAAACGCCCTGCCGTTGGACGCGCCGAAGTCAAATGCAAGAACTCTTTTCATAAAAATGTTTCCTTGTGTTTTATTAGAAAGCGTTTTCACGCTGTTTTGCCGCGATAAAAGCCCTTTTTTATTAAACCATCTGCTGGCCGCCGGTGACGTTGATAGCCTGTCCGGTCATGTAGGAGGACATATCTGAAGCGAGGAATACGAGAACGTTTTCGATATCTTCGAACTCGCAGGAACGCTTCATGGGAACCTGGTTGATGTACTTTTCGCGAATCTTTTCCTCTGTGGTGTTCTGGTTAGCCGCATACTGTTTGAAGAGGCTGTTTACCCACAAAGGCGAGTTGAGAAGATTGCCCGGGCATATGCTGTTTACCCTTACGCCTTCTTCGGCGAATTCCAAAGCAAGGCTCTGCGTCAGACCGACTCCGCCGAATTTGCTGGAAGCGTATGCGCCGTTCTTGTAAGAACCTTTCTTACCCGATTTGGAGTTGATCTGAATAATCGAACCTTTTTTGTTTTTAAGCATTATCGGAGCAACCGCCTTTACGGTGTTGAAATATCCGTTAAGGTTTACGTCCGTAACGAGTTTGAACGCTTCGGGGGTGAGATTGTAAATATCGCCGCTCTTTACTATTGCGGCATTTGCTACGAGGATATCTACCGTGCCCCATTTTGCAACTACGGCTTCCGCAGCGGCAACGCAGGTTTCGTATTTTGTAACGTCTACCTGTAAAGCCATACCCTCTTTAAGCTGAGCGGCAACCTTGGAAGCCCCCTCTATATTGATGTCGCAAACGGCAACCTTGCAGCCCTCTTTGTCAAGTCTTTTTGCCAACGCTTCGCCAAGACCCTGACTTGCTCCGGTAACTATTGCTACTTTACCTTTTAAATCGATAACGCTCATTTTTTCTATCTCCTGTTTTTTATTTTCGTTTTTTGTTTTTCGGGAAGAATAAATTTTCTTCCCGTTATTTTTGATTCGTTTTGCCGATTATTTTACGGAATCTCTGCCTATTTTTTCAAATGCGAAAATCCTTTCCTGTAAATCGGGATATTCTTTTTCTGCTTTTTCGGCAAACATACCGAACTCCACACCCTTTTCGCTTGCTCTTTCGTGACCGATAAGCGCCCACGTGCTGTCTATCAGGTTGGCGTATCTCGGATTTGCAAGCGCCTTGCACTCGAACTTCTGACGAGGAGAGTTTATATCCTCGCCGCTTATTTCGAATAAGCCGTATTCTCTGCAAAGCTTTCTCAATCTGTCAAGCTGCGCTTCGGTGTTTCTCGTAGGCATATACGCGATGGCTTTTATGCCTACCGATTTAACTTCCTTGATAAGCTCGTCCAGGAAATCGTCCTCGAACTTCTGTGCGCGTTTATCGCCCGTAACGCTGTCGCCGACATCGCCGAGATATGCGTAAGCAGGTATCGCGCCGAATTTAACCGCGGTTTTTACAAAGTCAACTACGTCGGGCATTTCTTCGTCCGCGTCGATGTAGAAGAACTTCGTGTCCGCCTTAAGCACGCCGAGAAGGTCGTACGTAAAGTACGGGTTCTCGCTGTCCGTAAGAAAACCTTTCTGTTTTGCGCCTACCGAAAGAGTGAGGTCTTTTTCAAGGAAGTCTATAAGCGCTTCAGTCCTGCCGAAACGAGCCTCGAGCTTTCCCGCAAGCGCGCTCATAAGATGGCGCTCGGTAATCGAGCCGCCCTCCGCCGCCATGGAACGGTCGTAAACGTCCTTTTGAAAATCAATAGTGATGCCGAACTTACCGAATTTGCCGTTGATAAGTTCCACCATCTTTTTATCCCTGAGTTCCCTTTTTGCGCGGAACCCCGCAAGATACGCGTTGAACGCGTCTATATTCTGCGCGGGAACGCCGTGCGCCGCCATATACACGCAGTCCTCCTGGTCGGGGTGGTTTATTTTACCCCAGTGACGGCGATTGAACTTCGCCCTGACTTCCGCACCACAGGTATAGCCCATGCCGAGCATTTTGCAAGCCTCTGCAAATTCCTTGGAGCCGGACAAGCTGTCGTGATCCATAATTCCGCAGGAGGTAAGCCCCGCGGAGTACGCCATGTAAGCAGCCGCCGTAGGCGAATAAGGCGAGAACGAATATATCGTGTGAATGTGGTTGTTGGAGTCGTTCTCCCTTCTTTCGGGACAAAGCCCGTTTTCTTTCTCAAAAGCCAGAAGCTCTTTAAGAGCGGCAAGCCTTCCCTCTTTTGCGGGGGCGTTGAGTTCGCTAATCAGGTTTTTTCGTTTTTGTTCGTTTGTGTCCATTACGAATTCCTTCCCTCTTAATTCTTTGATTACATATATTATAACACACTATTTTCGTTTTGTATATAGTTGACAAACAACTTGCAAAAAAGAATTTTTTATGCTATAATATGAGCAAAAACGAGCAAAAACGAGCAAGAGGTATATAAAATGTTCGCTATAGAAAGACAAAACGAGATATTTGCACTGTTAAAGGAGAAAAAATCCGTATCGGTTGCCGAGCTTGCCAAGGAATTATTCGTAAGCCACGCCACGATAAGAAGAGACTTGAGTCTTATGGAAAAATCGGGGCTTGTCAGGCGTTCTCACGGCGGCGCGGTGCTGACGGGCGGTTCTTCGGACGAAACGAGCATTCTGCTCCGCGAGCAGGAAAACGTCCCCGAAAAAAAAGAGATAGCTTCCGTCGCCCTGCGGTTCGTAAAAAACAACAGCACGATTTATATAGACTCCTCCTCCACGGTAGGAAAAATCATTCCGCTGCTCTCCCGTTTTAACTGTATTTCCACGGTGACAAACGGGCTTAAAAACGCGCTCCTGCTTTCCGAAAAAACAAACGCGAGAATTTACGTCGCCTGCGGCATCATTCAAAGCCAGTCCAACTCCATACTCGGCGCGGACACGATAGAATATTGTTCGGGCATTCATGCGGACGTGGCGTTTATGTCCTGCAACGGTTTCGACCTCGTGAACGGAATGACAGAAGCGAGCATAGAGCAAGCAAAAGTCAAACAGACGATGATAAGAAATTCCGCCCTGCGCGTGCTTATGGTGGACAGTTCCAAATTCGGAAAAACGTACATGGCTAAGACGGGAACGCTTTCGGACGTGGATTACCTTATAACGGATACTCTGCCGTCGCCGGAGTATCTCGAAGAAGCCGAAAGGTGCGGCTGCAAAGTACTTATTCCGTAAAAACTGCGTAAAACGAAGCTTATCGGGCAATTTCAACAAACCCGCGCATTACAAAAATCATAAAGGACATGACCGAAAAATGCTGAAAGATTATAAAGAAATTACATTTGACGAAAACGCTCCGTGCGGCATAGAATACAACCTTCACACGCACAATTACCTGTGCGGACACGCGAGCGGAGAAGTCGTCGATTACGTTTCCGAGGCCGTAAAAAACAATTTGAAACTAATCGGGATATCCGACCATATACGGCAACCGCATGTGGAAACTTCCTACGTTTATATTGACGACCTCGACGAAAAATACCTGCGGCAGTTTATCCCCGCAAAAGAGCTTTACGGGGATAGAACAGAAATACTCGCGGGCGGCGAAATAGAATATTTAAGCGAAAACAATAATTATTACAAAAAACTTCTGAAAAAGTTAAACTACCTTATTTTAGGGCAGCATTTCTTTAAATACAACGGGGAAATCGTGAGCGTGTTCACCCCGGGCAAAACCGAAAATATGGGGCTAAGCTATTTCGCTCAGCTGAAAGCAGGCGTTAAAACGGGATATTTTTCCGTTCTGGCGCACCCGGATATGATACTTCTTTCGGGCATAATCGTAACGCCGAAATTAGAATGCGCGTTAAAGGATCTGATTGCCACAGCAAAAAACGCGGGAGTGTTTACAGAACTGAACGCAAACGGAATAAGGGGCAACGGCTTTTTCTATCCGAGCGATTTACTCGTGAATATCTGCCTGGAACTGAACGCGCCCGTCGTGGTTTCTTCGGACGCGCACAGTCCGTCCTCATTGTGCGACGAGCATTTCAAAAAGCTCTGTTTTTATGCGAAAAACAAGGGATTGCGCATTGCTTCGTTAAAAGAAATTCAAGCAAAAATAAAAGGGCTTTAAGCCCCTTTTTTTATGTAGTTTCCGAAATAATCCTGACGGCTTCGCAAAGTTTTTCGGCTTCCCGCAAGGTATTCTCGGGGGCGAACGAAGCCCTTATAAGCCCATCATTTTCGGTGCCGAGATATTTGTGCATAAGCGGGGCGCAGTGGAAACCTCCTCTCACCGCTATATCAAACTCGTCGGACAGCCTTTCTGCGGCACTCGCAGACGGAACGCCGTCAATCGAAAAAGCAACTATCCCGTAAACGTTCGGAAGAGAGTAAACGGTTACGCCTTTAATATTTTTAAGTTCGTTTATCGTTTCGCCGGTAAGCTTGTTAAGCTGGTAGCGGTTAAAATCCACGGTGCGTTTAAGGTGAAGAAGTCCTTCGAACAGGGAAGCAATAGACGGTAAGTTCAAAGTGCCGCTTTCAAGTCTGTCGGGGTAGTAATCGGGCTGCGGAGAAAAACTGTCGCTGCCCGTTCCGCCGAACGTAATCGGGGTGATATCGCACCTGTCCGAAAAAAGAAGCGCGCCCGAAGCCCCCACCGCATCAAGCCCTTTGTGGCACGCAAGGGCGAGCATATCCGCGCCGCAGGCTTTCATATCGAAGCGTTCGTGCCCGCCGCTCTGCGCACCGTCCACAAGCAAAAGCGCGTTCGGAAATTCGCGTTTTAAATTTTCCCCTATATCCGCAACGTCGGCATCCGAGCCGTTTACGTTAGACGCCCTGTTCACCACGACAAGGCGCGTTTTTTTGGTGAGAAATTTCCTTATATCCGAATAGCTAATTATAGTGTTTTTGTGCGAAAAAGCGGACTTTTCCGGAAAAGCAACGTGATAATGCACGTTGCGCGTCTTTGAAAGAAAATCCAGCGGGCGCAGTACGGAATTGTGTTCGAGGCAGGTCGTAACCACCTCGTCGCCGTCATGCAGCACGCCTAAAATCGCAAGGTTAAGCGCTTCCGTGCAGTTTTTCGTAAAGACCGTGCGCTCGGCAGAATACCCGCCGAAAAATTCGCAAAGGGCTTTTCTTGTATTAAAAACAATTTTCCCGCCCGTTTCGGAAAGTCTGTGCCCGCTACGCCCGGGGTTAACGTTCAGGTTTTTTATCACGTTTACGGCAACTTCTTTTGCGGCATAAGGTTTGAAGCCGCCCGTCGCCGCGTTATCGAGGTAAATCATTTCTTCCTCACAAATAAATTTATTTTAGTATATTCTATTAACGGGGATATAATTTTATTCCCCAATGAAATTTTACGGGGGAGGAAAAAAATGAGTACTTGTATTGCGGTGTTTTTGTCTTCCACTTCCACAAGAATTTTTGCGGAAAAACTCCGCGCGCAGGGAGTGTGGTGCAGAATTATTTCCACGCCTCCGGAAGCGAAAGTCGGTTGCGGAAGGTCGGTGGAGTTTTCCTCGTGCGATTTAAGAAAAGCCAAAATGGTTATATCTTACACACGCGGATCGTTTGCGGGGCTTTTTGAAAAAAGAGTTATCGCAGGCAGAACGTACTATTCGAGAATAGGTTAAACACAAAAAAACAAGCCGCCGAAATTGCCTTTCGACGGCTTGTAAATTGCCACAACTAAATGATAACGCAGGCTGTTACGCGGCTATATTACTTGTTTGTTTTATCGGTATCTATCATAGAACGGTAGTTTGTTTTCTTCTGGAACTTGCCGTCTTTCTTCTGAACGGTAATGTTAAGCTCCTGGTTTTCGGCAAACTGAGTTGCAAGCTCCAACGCTTCGGCTTTGGTTTTTACCCTGCGAATAACCCTTGCGGCGCCGTCCTTTTTGATAAGCCATTCTTTGTTTTCTTTATCGTAAATAACTCTGTAAACCGCCTTTATTTCGCCTTTTTCTACCGTTTCTTTCTGAAGATTTTCTTCCTTTACGGCAGTTTCCGTCTTTTGTTCGGTCACGACCTTTTCCTTCTTCTCTGCGGATTTTTTAGGCGCGGTTTTTTCTTTTGCCGCAGCCGATTCTTTTTTATCGGTTGTTTCTTCTTTTGCGGTTCTTACCGTTTCCTTTTCGGTTTTTTTCGTTGCCATATCTTCTATATCCTCCTCTGTTTCGTCGGACGTTTCATCGTCCGTATCGATTTCAATATAATCGTCCGTGAAGTCCGCCCCCTCTTCACCGTTGTTTTTGCCTGCGGGGGAAGCTTCCTCGTCCGTTATGGGATCCTTGCGATAATCTTCGTTTTCGGGCACTTCTTTCTTTCGGCTGACGCCAGAAATGTCCTCATCCGTATCCTCATAGCCGAAGTCTACCGCGTCTTTATCCGCAGTAACGGCGCCTTCTTTCAGAAGCTCCAGACGGTCGTTTTCTTCCGTGTCCTCTTTAATTATTTTAGCTCTTTCGCGCTGCTTTTTTAAATCGTTTTCGCTGTCGCTGCGAATTGCGCGCTTAAGCTCCGACTGTTCCTTGGCATTGTTTGCAAGTTTGTTTAAAGCCCAGATAGCGTAAGTCAGAAGCCCTGCGGCGACGATAAAAAGCGCTATGGTTATGTACCAGTACCTGATTGCCGAGTACACAACGTCGCTAGCCAATAAAATTTCCAAACTACTCTCCCGTTGAGCGGAAAGGTTGCCCCTACGCCCGTTTTTCAAATTCCTTGAAATATATTCTATCACACTCAGGTAGATTTTGCAAGTTATTTATAATACTTTGTTTAACTGCATTGACATTTTCGGGCTTGTTGTGGTACAATTATCCAAAAAGAAAGGAACTTCAAGGAGAATTATTATGGAAAAATACGCATGGACTGCCATGATAAAACAAGGTAAAAAAGAAGAATACATAAAAAGGCACAGAGAAATATGGCCGGAAATGGTTGAACTTCTTAAAAAAGCGGGCATATGCAATTACACCATCTGGGCGGACGGAAACAGACTTTTCGGCTACTACGAATGCGAAAAGGGCGTGGATTTTGCCGCAAAAACTCAGGCGAACAGCGAAATTGTGGACAAATGGAACGAGTATATGAAGGACGTTATGGATATGACCCTTGACGAAGAAACGGGCGCGCAACCCCACCTCGATTGCGTATTTACGCTCGATTAAGGATGCCCTTCTTCATCACTAAGCAACCTGTTCGGCTGAAAAAACGGCAGAGCGCGAAAACAAATTACAATTTAACACATACAAAACGGGCGGGAAGATTTTTCTTCCCGCCCGCATTTTTGTCTTTTTATCAGCTTACTTGTTGGTGAAGTATTCCATCATAATGCCGAGAGTACCCGCAAACGTACCGGTGTGATAATAAACATTTATAGTTTCACCACTAAGGATATTTGCCATATTGATAATCTCTCTTGGAGCTTCGCCGTCATAATAAATTATTCCGCCGGCATTAGTCTCAAGAATAGGTGCGCTCGGATTTTTCCTGCAAGCGTTTGCTATATATCCTGCTAATGTCTGTCTGTAGGTTGCAATACCTGTTTCGGTTTTGTCTGCACTGTTGCATTTATCGATAACATAACTTGAGCCTACGCCGTAATCCAGAACCGCACCGTTAATTTCTATATAAGTTTTATTACCATTAGCGGTATTATAAATATTGTCGCTGTCGTTCTTAACTACAACGTAAATGTTAAGGCAATCTGAAAACTCTTTACCGTTATCATCCGTCCCAGTCGTGCAGAGAGACCTTCTTTGCATGCCATACGCTTGTGAAAGAGCTCTCGGAATAGCGTCAAGATCTTTAAACTGACCGATAAGCGACGTAGCGTTTGCCATGGTAAACCAAGCTTCGTCGCCCGAAACGAGGTTTTCAAAAACGCAGTTTTTACCTATGATTCTCGGGCTGGAACCGCTGTTAGAATCCGTCATATCCGCTATAATCGCGGGACCGCCGGCACCCTTTATCTCTACGTTATCGAGGTTCATGTTATTGTGACCCCAGTTGTATATAGGAGAGTTAAAGGAGTCGTAACACTTCATGTTATTGAAATCTACTCTACCGAAAGAGCGTTCGCCCATACCGGTAATGAAGAAGCATTTGGAAATAATATTGTTAAGCTCGAATTGAGTGCGCTGAGTTTTTAACAAAATCAAACCGCCCTGAGCTTTATATTCCGCAGTCCTCGGGGAGTTACCTACAACGTCAAGGTCGGTAACAAGCGAAGAAGTCGTTGTGCTTATTTCGTCGGAGTGACCCATTACTTTCAAAAGGGTCGTGTGGCTTATCATGTTTGTGGATACGACGTTACCCTCATCGTCGAAAACGGTTGACATATTGTATCCGGGCGAATATAATGCGTAAGGCATTTTGGTCGCGTCAAGCATAAAGTAGTTGCCGTAAACGTTAAACTTTTCGAAAAGTTCAAGATCTCTTAGGTACAGCGCCCTGCTTGCTTCGTCTTTAAGCGTGCCGACGTAATTTTTATCGGTTACTTCTTTGTCGGTGTAAAGGAAAGAAGCGGGAATATCTTTTGCCGTGAATACCAGGTTGTTATGAAGAACAACACCCTTAAGGGCATTGATTTCTTCGTCTCTAAGAGTTAAACCGTTATCCGCGCGGAACTTCCTCCAACCGGATTGACCTTCTGCGGCATCAACGTTATTCCTAAGGTCGTAATTGTTAACGTATGCGAATTCCTTAACGTCGTAAACGTTGTAGCCTTCTACTACTTCGACCTCAAAAGATTTCGTGTATTTTTCAGCTTCCGCCACCTGCTCGCCGTTTAAAGCGGGGGTAACGTTAAGGCGCAATACATAACCTACCGCGCCACGAGAGAAGTTGAAACCGCAGGTTTTCTCGTCAAAGCTTTCGACGAGCGCGCCGTAGTCAACCTTATCGACCGGTAAATATTCGACCTGTCCGTCTTCGTTAACGTATTTAATTTCGATAGTGTAAGTGAATGATTCGCTTTCGGGCGTAACAGGTTCAAAGTCCTCGTTTACGTAGCTTACTACGGGTTTGAAATAGAACTCGTTATAATCGCCGACCTTATAGGTTTTGTTAAGAACGAAAAACTCGGTCTGTTTTTCTTCTTCGCTGTCGCCCTTCGCCGAGGAATTCTTTTTAAATTCGGTAACGAACGCGGGCATATCTACGCCCGCAAAAGTCACTTCGGAAGAAGACGAGCCCGTAGAGGAAGTGCTGTTTCCGCTGTCCGATTCGGAATTATCCACTATTTCGCATCCGACGGTGCCGAGCAATGCTAAAGCAAGAGCAAAGCTTAATAAAAAGATTAAAAGTTTTTTCATATTTACCTCCGTTATATTTGACAATATTATTGATATTATTAAGGATTATTCGGGCAGTGTTACGCAGTCGGTTTATCCTTTTTTTGAGCAGTGATTTTAACGTAAAGACTTACGTCCGCCCCGCCGCCTTGTACGGTAGGCGAAACTAAAAAGGTCGCCGTATCGTTTTTATAAAAAGTTACGGTAAAGCTATCGCCTTTCGCGTCTTTGGTTACTTTAATGGTACCGTTCGGATTATTTTCCTTGTCGTAAATCTTGCTCTCGTCGAACGAAAAAGAAAGTGTTTTTGTCTTTGCGTCGTCCGGGTAAACCCTGAACCTGACCTCAAAGGTAACCGCTTCGAACTTATCTGTCTCGGCGTCGTACATAATGTAGTCGCCTATGCTTACGTCCAAAAGTTCTTTGCCTACCGTCCTGCGGGAAGTATAAACTATTTCTTTTTTAGTGCTTCCGGCGGTTATATAAGTTTTCTTTTCGGAATCTTCGGAAGTTTTTGGATCCAAAGTGCCCTCAGGCAGATACTCTATTTTGTTAACGTATTTGACCTGTTCGCCGAAGTTCATCGCCGCGCCCAGAAGCCCTACCGCAAGCACCGAACCTATATACACGATTATAATTAAAAGTATTACGGATTTTTTCATAAAAGCCCCCTATTTCTCATAATAATAGGCTTTTATACTCTTTACGAATATCAAAGTCATCACGCCGAGCATTACCGCCGCTATAAGGAAAAGCTTTACGGTAGCGCCGGTTATTGCGGGGTTTTCGTTGAACAGAACGTAACCGAAGAAAGCAAAGAACGCACTCAGCGCAAACGCCGTTATCGTAGCTTTGTTTTCGTTGGGGTTCTGCGCGCTTTCACCCACGGTGGCGTACTGTTCGTTCTGCGGGTTCATTATATCGGTAAGCGCGCTGTAAAGTATATGCGCCCACTGAACGAATATAATCGTTCCGCCGAGGAAAACCAGGTCGTACCAGTGAAATCTTTGGGACACGAACGAGCCGAACACCGCTACCGAAGCGATAATCGACGGTACGGACAATATAAGGAAGAAAGACAATTTTGCGAAGATAGGCTCCAGAATATTTACCGGTTCGGTTTTCTTCATGTAAGCCGCCCTGCCTTCCTTGCTGAAAAGCTTCGCTATCATTCCGTTGGAAGCAAGCATAGGCAAAAGCATTATAAGCAGGGTGAACGCGTACGTCATAACCTGCCCCGCGAGCCTCGTGTTGATTGCCGAATACAGCTTGTTAAGCACAAATATCATTACGGGTACGAGCATGTAAACCGTAAGGAAACTAAGCGAAACTTCCGTATTCAATATGCAAAGGCGGAATTCTTTAAGCGTAAACGCATAAAGTTTGCCATGCTTTTTGTTAAGCCTTGCTTTGTTTACCGATTTCTTTTCAAACTCAAAAGATTTACTCATCATTTTAAAGAATATCGGCCTCGAAACGAAGTAAGTTATCGCAAACAGCGCCGCCGCGGAAAACAGGAGTATACCGAAATAAAGTACCGTGCGCGCCGTAAAAACGTTATAGGTGAGCGATTTGTTCTGTTCGCCTATAAGCAAGCCCACAAGCGCTTCTATCGGCGGGAGGTATCTTCCTATTCTGTCGAAGAAGTCCACGAGCAAACGCCTGAGCGGAGGAACAATTTTGGTGAAATCCAGGTTTTCGGGTATAATCCCCACGACCTCTACTATCGCCCACGTTGCCGCGCCCACAAGCATAAAGAAGAGAACAAGCTTTACGACGGGGTATCTGTTGGCAAACCTTGCCACAAAAAGCGAAGGTATGGATATAAGCGCCGCCGCAAGCACGACTATGCACGGGACGAAGAGCATTACTATCAGCGACCATGGCATAAACCAGAAAGTGAACCTGGATATATTGAACAGCCCGAATCCGAGAAGTATGGGAACTATAAGCATATATTCCCTTATCAGCTCGTAGATGTAGAAAACGATTATCTTCGATATAAAAATTACGTTAGCGCTGACCGGGAAGGTTATAAGCACCTTGTTGTCGTCCGCAAAGTACAGCGCCCGCACAAGCCCTATCGTACAGCTTATAAGCGATATTACAAGCAACAGAGCAAGTACGAATACCATTATTTTAGGCTCGTCCGACGCGTTGAATATAAACAGCGTCAACAGCAAATTCACAACATAGCACGCTGCTACGACTATAAGGAATTTCAACAGCGTAAACACTATTTTACGGATAAGCGTCTTTTTGGTTTTTACAAAACCGAAATCCAGCTTATCCTTCAGCTGCATAAGAACGAGAGCTTTAAGCTGTTCCATTACTTTTCCTCCCCGCCTATCATTTTAAGGTAGTATTCTTCGAGGGGGCATTCCTTTTCAATGTCTTCAACGTCGCGAGTCACGAGAATGTGCCCTTTTTTTATAATGGTTATTCTGTCGCAAATTCTTTCCACAACGTCGATTATGTGGCTGGAGAAGAAAACTATGTTGCCTTCCGCCGCGTGCTGCTTCATGCATTCTTTAACCTGGTAAATACTGTTGGGATCGAGACCGGTAAGCGGTTCGTCCAAAATCCAAAGCTTCGGGTTATGCACGAGCGCCGCCATAATGGTTATTTTCTGCTTCATGCCGTGGCTGTATGTCTTTATCGGGTTGTCGATGGAGCCTTGCAACTCGAACATCACTATGTGTTTTTCTATCCTTGCGGTTCTGTCCTCCTGACTGACGCCGTAGATATCCGCCACGTAGTTAATGTATTCCCTGCCGGTAAGCTTTTCATACAGAGCGTAGTGGTCGGGAACGTATCCGATTATGCTTTTTGCCTGAACGGGTTGCTTTTCGCAATCGAAGCCGCAGACTTCTATCGCGCCTTCGGTTATAGGCTGAATACCCACTATACTTTTGATTATCGTGGATTTGCCCGCGCCGTTAGGTCCCAGGAAGCCGAAAATCTCGCCGCCGTGAACTTCTAAATTAGCGTCATGAACGGCATAGTTTTTGCTTGTGGAATATTTTTTTGAAAAATGTTTAAGCTCAAGCTTAATTCCCGCGTCCTTATTCATAGGTTCTTCGATACTCCTTCCTGCAAGCGCGACCTCAAGCGCAAGCCTGTCAACTTTGATTTTTTTGCTTCTTGCGTAAAGAGCGCCACACGCGTCCGCAAGCGAGAAGCCGAGTTCGTATATAAACCACATAACAAGACCCATTCCGACGTAAACGACGAAGAACAGGGATTGATATACCGGTCTTATTTCAAATGTGTGCGCCCCTATAGAGAAGCCTATCCTTACGCTGTAAATCTTCTTTGCCCATTCGCCCACGGTATCCACGATGTGCGTTCCGTAAAGGAAGAAGTAGTCGCACGCGGGTTTAACCTTATCGTCCGTAACGGACGGGGCGTATATTCCGTTAAGCAACACGTTCATAAACAGCGCGAAAAGGAAATACATCAAAAATCCCAATATGGAAAATTTGAACTGCGTTAAATTCGGGCGGTCGAACTGCCTTAGAGCAACGAGAAGCAACGGCATAAAGAACGCGCAGTAGTGGTTGTACCAGAATCTTATCGTTTCGTCCGCAAGCACCCTTTGAGTGTAATCGTAATTCGGCATTAACATAGCGAGAAGCGCGCCGAACACGTTTATAAAATACGTAAAGTAGAAAAGCTTTTTCCACCTGAATACAAGGCACAGCGGCACAAGATACATTGCCGTGTTGCACAGGTGGATAGGCCAGCTCGTCGGTTCTTTCACAAGCTTCGTAAACGTTACCGTGTAGCAGTAAACAAACATCGCCGCAAGCGAAAAGTACGTTAAAACAAGCCTTATCGTGTCGCTCGGTTGTTTTTTCAAAGAGAAATAGAACACGAACGGCATTATTATCGCGCCGTAAATTACCACGCGATGCCAAAGAGAGAATCCCTTTATAAGGTCGCACTTCCAAGCGTTTACACCGAAGAAGAATTGCAACGTATAATTGGGCGTTGCCGCGGCAAACGCGAGTATAAGACACAAAACAAAAAGTCCCGCATCTTTAAAATTGCGGATAAGCGGAATATCTTTATTTATAATCGCCTTAACCCAGTAGTATCCTACGAGAGAAACGGTTACGCCCGTTTCCAGCCCGTACAGCACGACGGCGGCGAAATCTTCCCACTTGCCCGTGGAAAAAGCGCCCGAGGCGGGTATTCCTTTAAAAGAATCGAGTACGGAAAATTCAACGAATGAATTTAAAAAAACCACCGAAATCACGCAATAAACGGGCAAAGAGAACAAAACAAGCCTGTCCAGGGTTTTGCTTTTAAAGAAGCCTTTGCAAGTCAGAAGCATAGCCGAACAAAGCGAAAACCATTCGATTAAAATCGCCTGTACGGCTTTACCCGCGCCTTTGGAGGGAAACAATAAATCCGAAAAGCTTTGCGGAACGAGCGTCAAACCGATCAGATTGCTGTTATACGTTAAAAATCTTAAAGAAAACAAACAAAATAACGCCAAAGATAGCGCTTTTAAGTACTTTGCCGTTTTTAATTTGTCTTTATTTAGTTTGTCCCCTATAATCAATAGTACGACGCTTGCCGCTATTCCTGCAGCGATACCTGAATATTGCATACACTTCTCTTCCGATTAGCTTTGTCACAATTTTATCACAAAAAAATCTTTCTGTCAACAATAATTTAGGTAAAAGCAAAAGATTTTAATATTTACTTAATATATAATGATTTATACGGCAAAACAAGTTGCCGTTAAGGATTCCGACTTTTGTAAAAATGACCGTGAAAACGGTCGGCATACCCCGCGATGCAACAAACGAAAACTAAAGTTTTACGAACCCCGCGGATATGCCGTTATAGTTCCTGCTTAAAGCTGTTTTTGTAGCCTGCTCCGTAAACTTCGCTTGCCGAAGAAACGATAAGAAACGCGTGCGGGTCTACGACCGAAACGAGGTCCTTCAGTTTCGGGTAGGAAATTTTCTTTACAACGCACATAATGACTTCTTTCTTAACACCCGTGTATGCGCCCACGCCGTCCAGAAACGTTGCGCCTATGCAAAGCTCTTTAAGCAGTTTTTGCGCGATTTCGGGGGTTTTATCGGAAACTATATATACAAGTTTAGCCCCGTCTCTGCCGTATAAAATCAAATCGAGCACAAGCGAGCAGGACACCATTCCGATGAAAGAGAGAAGTATTTTTTCTATTCTGAAATTTACGACGGGCAAAGACGACAGAACGATTAAACTGTCTATGCAAAGAAAGATTCTGCCTGACTGCATATGGCGGAATTTAAGCTTTAAAAGCTTTAAAATAATATCCGTGCCGCCCGTAGTCGCGCCCGCTTTGAAAACGACGCCCAGCCCGACAGCCATAAAAACGCCGCCCGCAAGCGCCGCAAGTATATCGTTTTTCACTATAAACCAGTCTGCGCCCGACGGCACAAGAACGTCCGCATACAATCTTTCGAAAAGGTCGGTCGTAAGCGCCAGGGTGAGCGTGCCGAAAACCGTGCCCACCAAAAATTCTTTGCCGAATTTCCAAAGCCCTACCGCGATAAGCGGCACGTTAAGCACGAAAACGATTGCGCCAACGCTTATTTCTCTTCCGAAAAAGGTGAAATTTATCTTTTGAAAAATCGCGTTCAGCACTATTGCGAAACCCGATAATCCTCCCGGAGCAAGGCTGTGCGGTTTATTGAAGAAAACCGTTCCCGCGGAGTATACGCTCGCCCCGAAAATCACCATAAAAAATCTTAAAATGTATTTCTTAGTCTTTTCCACTATTTTCACCGTCGTTTTTCTTATCGAGCAAAGTTTCCAGCCACTTCAGATCGAGTTGCCATTCGTCTATTTTGTTTCGCCGTTGATGATCCTCGTTCGCCTTGCCGAGAGCCTTGCGGTATTCGGCGTAAGTGCATTCGTTCACCTTCATGAAATGCGCCGCGCAAAGTTCCTCCTTGCCCCTGAGCGTAGAAAGCCCTATATGCACCGTGGCATGGCACATCGGGCACAGCGCAACTATCCTTTTAAGCCGCTGAATTTTGTTTTTTTCGTCGTATTCCCACTGCTCGTGGGCTTCGAGCCGTTTGGGTTTAGCCCCGCAAATCTCACAAAAACCGCCGCTTTTCACGTAAACCTTCTTTCTTATGATGTCCCAGGCGGAAGGTTTAAGCAGAGAGCGCAGATTGCTGTACCAACAGCTGTCGGGAACAAGCTCGAAGTTAAGTTTGTACTCTTTCAAATTATCCTCGCTGAAAAGCAAGCCGCCGATTAAATGCTTTGGCTTGCCTCTATGGCTTCTATCTTTTTAATTCTGCCGACGGGATACGGGGCGAATTCCGCTTCCGCGAACAAAACCCTGCGCACCACGCCCTCGGAAAGCCTGTTGTGACTGCCGAGCGGAGCGATTACTTTTACCCCGATATCCGCACCCGGTATTTCGCACAAATACCAATACGTATTTCCGCAAACGGCGGGGTCGTTCGGAAATTCCACCGAAACGAAAGTCAAACCTTTCATAAAGCAATCCTCCTTATTCTCTTATAGTAAATTTTAACACTTACGGCGGAGTAAAGTCAACTTATTAAGGATAAATTTTAGTATCTGCCGCAGCTTTTCCCCTTTCGGGAGTACTTTAAATTTGCCTGCAAATAAAACCGACGTCGTTTTTTATTGTAAATGATGTTGAATTTTTGGCAAATAATGTAAAAAGTTAATACATATCAACTTGACGGGATATGTGAAATGTGATAAAATAACGATTAAAAAGCGACGACAACGTCAACCGTTCAAACGAGAAAGAAGAATAAAAAAGTTGCGCGACAATAAACATACAGGGAATTTCAATCAACGCACAAAACAGCCTTAACGCAACCGAAGTGGGGTAAAAATGCTTGCAGATTTATTTTGCAAACTAAAAAATCAATTATTATATTCCGGTTTAAGCAAAGAGGAATACGACGATATTCAGGAACAGTACTTAGCTCCGAACGGCGTAATGATAAAAGCAATGTCTCTTTGCGCAGGGTTGCTTGCCTGCCTGTTCGGCATTTTCGATCTTGCCATACTTCCTATGGATAAGATAGGTTTATGCTATCTTACCGTAGGCGTGGTAAATTTAATTTTGGCGGGTCTTGCAAGGCTGAAAATAAAAAACAACACTCTGTTCGTAAAAGTTCTCGCAAGAGTGTTTATGTGGTCTTTGTACGCTCTCGGCATGGTTGCGGGCACCATAGGACAACCCGATCAGACAGCCGTTCTGTTTATTGTTTTTATCGTAGCTTTGCCCATCGTTTTTAACGACAGACCCATCTACCTGCTCGGCGAAATGGCATTGATGGCTCTTGTCTTTTCTATACTTGCCGCAAGCTTCAAACCTTCGGACGTTGCATACCTCGATATTTTCAACGCAATAGTTTTTGCTATCGGAAGCATAACGTTAAGCACCTTTTTGTATCAAAGAAGGGCTGCGGGGTGTCTTGCCGAAAAGGAGCTTCAGGATGCGTTCGCGCTTGTAAACGAACAATTCGGAGTGCTTTGTTCCATATCCGAAATTTATCAGAACATACACCTTATAGATTTTGACAAAAACATAATAAAAAGATTTACCCCGAACAAAACGGCGGAAGATTCCATTACGATACATTCCTGCTCGAACACGGTTTTGTACGAACTGGTGGACGAAGCGACGAGAAAAGATTACAAGGACGCGGCATTCCGCTTTACCGACCTTACCACCCTGCAAACGAGAATGCGCAACAAAAAGATTATTTCCAAAGAATTTATAAGCTGGCGCAAAGGGTGGTACCGCGTTCAGTTCATTTTGCTCGAAGCGGACGAAAATAAAAATCCCGTGAGAGTAATATTTACTTCACAGGTTATAGACGAAGAAAAACGACAGAAAGATTTACTCGTTCAACAATCGCAGACCGACGAACTGACAGGTTTTTATAACAGACGTGTCTACGACGAAACGGTCGCAAAATATAAAGATACGCCTATAGAACACGATTTTGTTTACATTTCTATAGACGTAAACGGTTTAAAAGCCACAAACGACACTTTGGGGCACGTTGCCGGCGACGAGCTTATCGTCGGTGCCTGCCTGTGTATGAAAGAGACACTCGGCAATATAGGCAAACTTTTCAGAACGGGCGGCGACGAATTCGCCTGCCTTGCGCTTGCCGACGAAAAAGAATTGAAAAAAGCCTTATTTGCTTTCAACGACGAAACCGCAAAGTGGAAGGGTAATTTCGTAAACGGCATTTCCGTTTCGTACGGCGTGGTTATCGGAAAAGAGCTTCACGGGGTATCCGTGGAAGAAATGGCTATAATCGCGGACCAGAGAATGTACGCTTCCAAAAGGGCTTATTACAAAAAGAAAGGGCTTTAAAAATAACTCTCTCCGACGCCACGAAAGCGGCTTTACGGTTTTGAAAAAAACCTTGCAGCCCGACTACAGAATTTCGCCCGTGTAAAAATCCTGACACAAAAGAAAATATCCGCAGTCATCCCCGACGGGAACGAAATATTCTTTGCCCGAAAACTCTTTAGGCGGAGTGTCTCCCTTTTTGCACGGAACGCCGAAAAACAGGTACTCCGGCTTGCCGTTCTCTTCGGACATCCCCGCAACGTACCACTTATCGCCGGCATAGGTTATCCTTGCAAACCGACAACCGCTCATCACTCTTTCAAGTAAATTCTCCCGAGGAAATTCTTTAAGAATCGCCTCGGTTTTTTCTTTCAGCGAGTACAAACGGATTCCTCCTCCGCCTTCTCCGCCGATTTCTCCGCCAGAGCCGCGTGAACCGCCATTCTCTTTGCAAGCATCATTCTTATTTCCTTCCGCTTTTGCATTTTTGCCCTCTTTTGTCTTAAAACGCTCATTCTCCTCATAATAATCTCCTGCATCATATTTTTCCTCCGAATTGTTTTTGTGTGGATAAAATGTGGAATGTTGACCGCGAATAATATCGCCGTAATTAAATAAGTCCCCTTTTTCGCACGTTTTTAAACGGTTAACCGCCTTTTTCGCGTAATTTTGCGGATAGTAATTCACTGTGGAAATAGCCTCGTCGTCATACGGAATTTTGACTTTATCCACATTGTCCGCCATGCCGCTTTCGCTTTTATTTGCAAGAAGCCGCTTCTTTATTTCCGCGGCGGTTAAGCCTGCTTTCTTTTCAAAATACACTCTTCCGTTTATAACGGCTACAAGACAGGTCTTTTCCGAATAATTCTTTATACAGAAATCTCCCTCATTCTTTTCCGCTTGAAAAACCGAACCGCAGGTAAGAGCGTAAAGCTTTTCCGCAGACGGCGAAACAGAAGCGAAAACACCGGAAGATTCGGGGCGAACCACGCATACGGCAGGGGGAAATCTCCCCTCCTCGCAAAACAAAACTATTTTCTTTTTTAAAAGCATCTGTCTTTCTCCGCTTGACGAATATATATAATACATACTCTCGCTCTTGTTTTTTTATGCAGTTTAGTCGATTTTTGCAAACTTTTATCGGTTTTGTCAATTCCGACTCGTGAAAATTTTTAAACTTTAAGGTTAATTTAATAGTAATTTATTATAATTTATGATAGAATATATACAAAAAAATCAATCTTTCGGACGTTGGAGGTCAATATGCTTTCACTTAAGAATATCGTAAAAGACTATCAGACGACAGGTTCCACGGTACATGCGCTGAAAGGCGTCACCACGGATTTCCGCAACAACGAATTCGTTTCGATTCTCGGCGCTTCGGGTTGCGGCAAAACAACGCTGCTAAACATAATCGGCGGGCTTGACAGATATACCTCGGGCGACCTTTTCATAAACGGAAAATCCACCAAGGAATACACCGACGGAGATTGGGATACTTACAGAAATCACACGATAGGCTTTATTTTCCAGACTTACAACCTTATAACCCACCAGACCGTTCTGGAAAACGTAACGCTTGCATTGACTCTTTCCGGCGTGTCCGCGCGCGAAAGAAAGGAACGCGCCGTTGCCGCTCTGCAAAAGGTCGGGCTTGGCGAACACATAAACAAAAAGCCGAACCAGCTTTCGGGCGGACAGATGCAAAGGGTTGCCATAGCAAGGGCTATCGTGAACAATCCGGACATCATTCTTGCGGACGAACCTACGGGCGCGCTCGATACCGCCACGAGCGTTCAGATAATGGATATTTTAAAGGAAATAGCAAAGGACAAGCTTGTAATTATGGTTACGCATAACCCGAAGCTTGCCGAGGACTATTCCACCCGTATAATAAGAATACAGGATGGCGAGATCGTTGCGGACTCCCGCCCCGTATCCGAAGAGGAAAAGATAAACCTTATAGCGGAGGACAAAGAAAAAGTCGGAGCCAAAGATGGAGACAAATCCGATAAGTCCCGTAAAACGCGCAAAAAAGAGGATAAAAACAGATCCATGAGCTTTAAAACGGCTTTCTTCCTTTCGCTTAAAAATCTTCTTACGAAGAAAGGGCGCACGGTTCTTATATCGATAGCGGGGAGCATAGGCATTATAGGCATAGCGCTTATTTTATCGCTGTCCAACGGCTTCCAGATTTATATAAACAAGGTGCAGGAAGACACCCTTTCAAACTACCCGCTCACTATAGAACGCAGTTCGGTGAACACCTCCGCAATGATGTCTTCGCTTCTGAATTCCACCACAGACAAAGACGAAAAAGAGAAGCTTGAAAACTACATTTATTCAAGCGATATTCTTGTTAAGCTTATGCAGTACGTAAGCCAGACGAAAACGCAGAACAATATTTACGAATTCTATAACGCGTTAAAAACCGAAGCAGACTCGGACGGCACGCTTCACAAAAGCGTTTCGGCAATTCAGCTGACATACAACATAACACCGCAAATTTACATTAAAGCGGATGAAAAATTAAACAAAGACCACAAGCTTATGCAGGTAAACCCGAGCAACCTTATGAACAGAATTTTCGGCAAATACCTGTCTTACGGCTCGGAATTCGGCGTAAACGAGGGCATATACAGCTCCATGGCTTCCACAATGGGCATGAGCATCAACGGCTGGTCGGAAATGATAGACAACCAGAAGCTTCTCGAATCTCAATACGACCTTGTAGGCAACGGAAGCAGATGGCCGACCGATTACAACGAAGTCGTTCTTACAATCGACTCCAAAAACGAAATAGACGATTTTATTCTGTACTCTCTCGGTTTGAAATCGAACGAAGAAATACAGGAAATGATTGCGGATTTCAACGCGCAGAAACCCCTCGATAAATATAAAAATTCGGACTTCAACGTCAACTACAACGATATTCTGAATTTAAAATTCAAGCTCATTCTCGGCGCGGACAAGTATAAAAAGGAAGGCGACACAAAAATAGTTCCCAAAACGGACGAAGAACTGGAAAACTTTATAAACGACGATAAAAACGGCATAGAACTGAAAATCGTAGGCATCGTAAGGCCGAAGCCTTCCGCCGCCGCTACGTCGCTTACCGGGGTTATCGGTTACAAACACTCGCTTACCGAAAAAATAATCAGCATGGGCGAGCATAACAGCTTAATAAATATGCAGCTCAGCGATACGACGTGGGATTATTTCAACGCGAAAAAGTTTGAAAACACTTCCGGCTCTCCCCACCTTACAAATCTCAGAGAACTCGGTTACGCTCAGTTGGATGACCCAGCAAGCATAAGTATTTACGCAAGCGACTTCGAAAGCAAGGATAAAATAGTTTCGTTCATAAACAGCTATAACGAAAAATGCAGGGCGGAAAACAAAGAGGAAAACATAATAAGCTACACCGATTATGATGTCCTCCGTCACTACGATTATAAACGCGATAAGCTATGTTCTTATAAGCTTCGTGGGAATTTCGCTTATAGTTTCCTCCATTATGATAGGCGTTATAACCTATATTTCCGTATTTGAAAGAACTAAGGAAATAGGTATTTTAAGAAGTATAGGCGCAAGCAAAAGGGATATTTCAAGGGTATTCAATGCGGAAACGTTTATTATAGGTCTGTGCGCGGGACTATTCGGCGTGCTTGCCGCAGTGCTTCTGGATATACCTATAAACATACTTCTTGCCGCACTCGCAAGTCTGTACGGAATCGCCGCTGTTCCTTGGTGGGGCGGGCTTATTCTCGTTCTTATAAGCGTTTGCCTTACGTTGATAGCGGGCATAATCCCCTCTCGCATCGCGGCGAACAAAGACCCCGTTATCGCTTTAAGATCGGAATAAAATCGAATTACAGAATACACCTTTCTTACCCCTAAAACAAGTAAAAAAAATACGCACCCCTGAAACGTCTTACGAAAACGTAAAACTTTCGGGGGTGCGTTTTTTATTTAAATTTTTTATAAACACCGTTGCGGTTATAAACCGCGAATTTTTGCACGGTTAATAAGCCGAGGCGACACCACGGTTATCTTACGGATTTTGCGGGGAGTTTTTCAAATATGCGCATAAGGCGGGATTGCGCTTCTTCGCTTGCGCTGTAAGCCTTCCGGGATTTTTCCCAGACAGAGCTTGTATCCACCGAACAAGCCTTTATAATCGGCTCGTGTGCATCAAAATCGTTTATGCGGTTTTTAGATACTGATTTTTTAAGTCCAAACATAATTCAACCTCTTTTATATTCATTTGCTTTTTATGGCTTAATTATATACCGTCATTGTTGACAATTATCCGTCATATATGATATAATTTTTTCAGAATTTTTTTCAGCCGAGCGGAAAACCAAATCCCGTTCGGCGGTCAATCGGGGGTATGTATGAATTCCGAAATAGCTATAGGCATATTGTTTATGCTTCTTTCAAAAAAGCGGGTGCGCGCGGGCGAGATATCCGACAGGTTCGGCATAAGCCGAAGAACCGTTTACAGGTACATAGACGAAATGAGTTTGTTTGTGCCTATTTACACCGTAAGGGGCGCTCAGGGCGGCTTTTCCGTTACCGATAGTTTTAAGCTTCCCGCAACGTTTCTGACGGATAAGGAATACTCGGTTGCGCTTAACGCCCTGGAAGCGTTTTCAAAGGAACTGCCGGGCGAGGAGATCAACTCCGTAATAGACAAGATGAAAGCCAACAGCAAGGCGGGCAGAGAAGATTTCACGCTTAACTCTTCCTCTTTAATGATTGACAGCGGACCGTGGGGAGTTACGTCCGACTACAACAATAAATTGCGGGTTTTGGAGGAATGTGTCGAAAACAACCTTGAAATCGAAATAGTTTATTCCGACCTCGACGGCAAGCTTACGCAAAGGCGGGTAGAACCGCACACCCTCGTTTTAAAACAAGGTATGTGGTATATATATGCGTTCTGCCTTCTCCGCGGTGAATTCAGGCTTTTTAAAGTGGGAAGAATAAGAAGTATAAAAGTGCTGGAAAAAAACTTTACGCGCAGAAACGTAGAAGGATTGAAAAAAGTTTTCCTTTACAGAGCTTCCACGCCGGACACTCAGGAAGTAGTAATGGAAGTAAAACCGCAAGCCCTGCCGGAAGTGGAAGAATGGCTCGGCGTGGAATGTATTAAAAAGACGGGAGATACTACCCGTGCAAGGGCTTTTCTGCCTATAAACAACGGGCTTATTTCCAAAATTTTATCGTTCGGCGGGGACGTTAAAGTGCTTTCCCCCGCAACGCTTATAGAACAAATCCGCAGTGCGGTAACCCAACTTGCAATCGAATACAAATAGAAAAACGGCTTGCGGATATAAAATCCGTAAGCCGTTTATTTCTTAATAAGTCTTCTTTTTCGCGCATTATCCGCGTTTTTATAAATAATCAACCTACCGCCGTTTTCAGCTGCAACCTTATGGCGATTTAATCTTTTTTAACGAATGAGCTTAACCCGTTCCATAACATTCTGCCGGCAAGTTCGGTTACGCGTTCTTCGGATATGCCGGACTGGTTTTCAAACCACACCTTATATATTTTCGCAAGACCCGTAACGCAAAATTCGGCAATCAAATTCATCTCCTCTTTCGTCACGTTTGAAACGTTTGTAAGCTTAGTGAGGAACGAATCTTTAAGCATATCCTTTATGTTGCGGGAGAAAAATCTGTAGGAATTCGCCACGAGTATCCTTCTGTAGAACAAATAATTTTCCTCCAGAATAGCCATAAGCGTATCCGAAAAGGCTTTAATATCAAAGGATTCGCTGTTTTTGGAAAGATAGATTTCAACTATTCGCTCGGCTATTTCAAGCTGAAGCTCGTCAAGGACGTCCTCTATGCATTCGTAATGAGAATAAAAAGTTTTTCTGTTTATTCCCGCCCTTTCGGCAAGCTCGGTTACGGTTATCTGGTCAAATTCTTTTTCGATGATAAGCTCGGTGAAAGCTTCGGTAATAGCTTTTTTCGTGCGTTCCGTTCGCTTATCCCCTTTTTTTTCGTTAATCATAACGTCTCCTTATTGCGGCTTTCCTGTTTCTTTATTTAAATTTCCCGAAAGTTTTTACACAATTGTTTCCTAAATGGTAATTATAATATTCGCAAATCAGTTGATTTAAGTTTCAATCCGAGTTATAATTATTATAACATATAATTATAATTTTTTCAACCGAAAGACGCGGCACTATTAAAAACACCTGCGCCTTAATGAGAGTATTATGAACAGCAGAGAAAAATTCGACACAAACGAACGCCCGCATAAGCCGAACGGGTTCTGGCACTTTATTCAGATGGTGGCATCGACCGCCATGCTTCTGCCCGTAGGCGGAAAGGTAAAAAAAGTTAATTGCGAGGGGTTAAAACCTCCTTACATCGTCCTGTCCAACCACGGCTCCATGGTGGATTTTGCCATGGCTGTAAAAGCAAACCTGCCTTACAGAACGGGTTGGGTTTCCTCCATCGAAGAGTTCAATGGCAGAGAGTGGCTATTCAGGCAGATGGGCGTTATTTACAAACGCAAATTTACGGGAGATATTACCGTAGTAAAGCATATTCTTTATTCGCTGACAAAAAATAAAAACTCCGTCACCATTTACCCGGAAGCAAGATTTTCGCTCATCGGCGCGACGGAAAGAATTGACGGCGCACTCGGCAAACTCGCAAAGCTTTCCAAATGCCCCGTGGTTATTTATATGATGAAAGGTAACTTTCTCCGATCCCCGCAGTGGAACAAGCACCCTTACAGAAAAGTTCCCGTTTCGGGAGAGTTCAAACAAATCGTCACGCGCGAGGAAGTTTTAACCCTTTCCGCAGATGAAATTCAAAAACGGATAGAGGAAAATTTCCACTACGACGATTACGCCTGGCAGAAAGAAAACGGCATAAAGATAACCAGCCCGGACAGAGCCACCAACATTCACAAGGTTTTATACCGTTGCCCCCACTGCGAAAAGGAATTTACAACCTATTCCAAGGGCACGAAAATCTGGTGCGAGGATTGCGGCACCGTGTGGAATATGGACGAGTACGGTCAGCTGTCTGCGGAAAACGCAGAAACGAGATTTACTTCGCCCGTGGATTGGTATAATTGGGAAAGACAGACCGTTCGCGACGAAGTGAGAAGCGGCAAGTACAAGTTTGAAGATACCGCCCGCATTGAAATTCTGGCTTCTTCCAAATACGGCTTCAAACCGCTCGGAGAAGTTAGGCTTACGCACGACTACGACGGATTTACCATGAAAGGAACAATAGACGGCAAGCCGTTTGAATTTAACCGCACGGCGCTTTCGATGAGCTCCTGCCATATTGAGTACGACTTTAAAGGGCGCGGCGACGCAATAGACCTTTGCACTCTTAGCGATACGTACTTTGTATTCCCACTTACCGCGAAAAACTGCCTTACAAAAATTCATTTTGCGACGGAAGAATTACACGATTACATGGCGGAAAAACAGTAACGGGCAAAGGTTTTATTTCTTATTACAAAATTAAAACGGGCGGCGAATAATAAAATTCGCCGCCCGCTGTTTTATACAGATAATGTGAGATAAACGGGGTTTTTAATCTCGTTTTTAAATAACGCCGAGAGCTTCCGCGACTATATCCGCGATTTCGTCTGCACCGTTTTTGTGCTTATCGAGCTGTTTTGTGTTTTTCCTGTATTCATCGAGAAGGTGCGGGTTTTTAACGTACTCCTCTATTTTTTTACGGGCTTCTACGGCGTCCGGCTCATAGATACCCGTTTTATAGTATTCGGTAAACAGGTTGGAGGACGTCTTTTCTATTTCGCCCGAATAGAAATTCGTCATAATAGGCGTACCCATAAATACGCAATCCGTGATGGCGTTGGGTCCGGCTTTGGTTATTAAAATATCGCTTGCCGCATAATATTCCTCTATGTTTGTCAAAAAAGGAACGGGCATAAACGTGATGTTCGGCTTGACTTCGCTAAGGGATTTATACTTTTCGAGAAGCTTTTCGTTCTTTCCGCAAACGGGAATAATAGTTATTTCCTCATCGGTTTTTAAAAGCTCGTCCGTAAACTCTTCGAGCTTAGCTGCAGCGTATCCGCCGTCCGAAAGAAGCACTGCGAATTTATCCTTGGGTATTCCGAGTTTTTCGCGATAAAAATCCTTGCTTTCGTTTGCTTTCACAATTTGCTTGCGCGCCATAAAGTTTACCCTTTTAACGCGGTTTTTGTCGAAATGCTTTTTCTCAATCGCTTCCTGTTCGGCAAACGGGTTGTTGACGATAAAAATATCGCCCCGCCTGTCCCACCAGCCGTGCACGTTGTGGTCGGGATTGTAATTGACTACAAGCGAATTTATAAGCCCTTTCTGCTTTGCGCAACAAGCGAAGTAATAGCATTCGTAATGGGTGGATACCAACATATCCGCATTGAGCTTTGCAAAATGAGAAATAAGTCTCCTCTTGATTCTACCGAACGCCACGTTGTAAACGAGATTGATGGTAAATTTCTCCCCGAAAACCTTCATGAGAATGAGCTGCGTGACAAGGTGAAAACGGTTTTTATTCGCCCTGCGCACCTCTTTTACCAGATATTTTTCGTGATCGATAAGAACCTTATCTCCTGAATCGCGATAGACATAATCTCTCACCACTTCTATTTTATCGCCGTATTTGCTTTCAAGACTTTCGGCAATCGATTGGGCGGTCACGATATGTCCCTGACCCGCTTCGCAAAACGATATTACTACTTTCTTTTTATCCATATTTATAAATAGTTCCCCGATTCTCTGAAATTGATTTTTGCAAAAAGTCGCTTTTATCGCGCAAAAACGGCTTTTTTAATTCTTTTAAAGAGAAGCCGCGCCAAGAATACCTGCGTCGTTTTCTCTTTCCGCAGTGAGAATTTCAACCGAGGGAGTACCGCGGAAACCGTAGTGCCCTTCACGGCAAAGAGCGATAATTCTGTCCGTAAGGTTTTTGCCCTGCGCGCAGACGCCGCCGCCGAGTATAATCGCCTGAGGACGGAAGATATTGCAGTAATTCATAATCGCTTCCGAAAGATAGAACACGTACTGTTTAACTACCTTTGCCGCGGTCTTATCGCCAAGCTTTTCGCCGTCGAACGCCGTTATTCCGCTTGCTTTGTCTATATTGCCGCCGACAAGCTCCCACATTTTACTGTTCGGGTCGCTTTCCATTGCTTTCTTTGTTTCGCGGATTAGCGCGGTTGCCGAGCAATACGCTTCTATACAGCCTCTGCGTCCGCAAGTGCAAAGTTCGCCGCCAAGGCACATAACCGCATGCCCAAGCTCCGCCCCCTTGCTTTCGTTGCCTTCTATAAGCTTTTTGCCTATTATGATGCCGCCGCCTACACCCGTACCGAGGGTAAGCATAATAACGTCGTCATACTTCTTGCCTGCGCCGTAAAGTGCCTCGCCGAGAGCCGCCACATTGGCGTCGTTGCTGATTTTTACGGGAAGAGAAAGAAGGTTGCCGAGCATTTCGCCCATAGGCACGTTCTTCCAGTTGAGATTGTTGGAGTACTCAATGACGCCCGTTGCGCCCGTAATTGCACCGGGGCAACCTATGCCTACCTGAGAAACCTCTTCCTTTGTAATTCCGAAGTCCGCCATAAGCTTTTTGCACTGATTTGCCATATCTTTGATAACTTCTTCGTACGGTCTGTCGGAAAGAGTTTTTATTTTAGATTTTGCATCTATGTTGCCGTTATTGTCCACGATGCCGGCTTTTACGTTCGTGCCGCCGAGGTCTATTCCTATTCTGTACATATTTTCCTTCTTCTATAAAAAATTTTTATCCGGGTTGTAAATTTTTTATCCGAAACGCCCGGATAACGCGCGAAATACGCGGTTTTTAATTTCCGGACTTGTTAAAAGAACTAAGCCCGGTAACGTCCTCTACCGGAATGGAGAAGCCTATGCCCGCGCCAGGTTTATTAAGCCCGGCAGCTTTGGAGATGGCGGACATTATATCCGTGCGCTTCTCTTTCTTAGTTAAAATCATAAGGATTTCCTTTTCGGGTTGAACGGCAAATCCCAAAGATTTTTCCACAAACTCGGGCGAAGCCGACCCGTGCCCGGTTATAACCGTGCCGCCCGTTGCGCCTACCTCTCTTGCGGCAGCCATCGCCTCGTCTATATGCCCTTTATTTAAAATAAAGAATATCATTTCAAACTGTTGTTCGCTCATCTGTATTTACCTCCTGACAAAATGAGTAGAGAAGCCGGACCGGACACCGCGGAGACGGGAACGGTAAAAGCTATGCCGCCGCCCGCGCCGAAGCGAAAATCCTTTTTAAGAACGTTCATAATTCCTTCTACGGCAGAGCTGTCCGCAGTGGCGAGAATAAGTACTTTATCCGAATTATCAAGCCCGAGCATTTCAAGTAAATCCGACCTTGCCGTGCCACGAGCCATAACCGTGTTTTCGCAATGCGCGCCCGCAGCGGCTATTGCTGCGCATATTTTGGAAGTTTTGTTTCTTTCCGCAATAACGTAAAGCTGTTTTAAAACCGACACGTTATCTGCCCCCCTTTTTTATTTTGCGTTTGATTTTATTACCAAGTGACTTTTTGGTATTTTTATTTTTCTCGCCGTTATTCAAGGAGTACTCCTCCATATCTATAACGTCGCCTTCCAGAGCAAGAAGCATTGAAAATTCTTCCGTTCTCTCTTTTTCGAGCATGGATGCGCGCAGTTTATACACAAGACCCAAAATCTGAATTGTCACAAGAGGAGTCATGGCTACAAGCGCTATTACCCCGAACGCGTCGTTCATAAGGAAAGAGGAGACATTCGGTCTGTCGCCGTAAATCGCGTAAGTGGCGCCGTTTGCAAGGGGCAAAAGGAACGCAGCCGTCATAGCCCCGCTCGCAACCCCGCCTGAGTCGAATGCAATACCCGTGAAAATTTTAGGCACGAAGAACATAAGCGTAAGCGCTATTCCGTACCCCGCCAGGAGCACCCATCTAAGGTCTATATCGAAGATAATCCTGAGCATGGAAAGACCGATTGCTACCGCCATACTCAAACACATTACTATAAGTATTGTTCTGTTTTTTATAGTACCGCCGGTAATATCTTCCACCTGTTTTGTGAGGACGTGAACGGCAGGTTCCGCAAGAACGATAACCGCGCCGAGAAGTGCGCCGATACCCACGAGAAGCGCCGGGTTCGAAGCGAGCGCGTCACCGAAGTGTTTGCCCGCAGGAACGAAGCCTACGTTTGCGCCGAGCAGGAATATAGAAAGACCTATGTAAACGTAAAGCATATTGAAAAGAGTCTTCGCAAGTCTTTTCCCGCTTAATTTCAACGAAGTAAAGTTATACACCAAAAAGAATATAGTTATAGGAGCAAGCGCTATAGCCATTTCCTTTAAATACCTCGGGAAGCTTACCGCATAATTTCTGAGCACGTCGCCGAAGTTGTTCAATATTACGGTCGAGTCCCCCGCGGAAACGTCTACCGAAAGGTTCTTTATAAGGCTTAAAATCATAACGGCGAAAACCGGACCGATAGAACAAATGCCCACTATGCCGAAGCTCGAGTCCTGCGAGTCTTTACCGCCGAGCGTGACTGAAAGAGACGCGCCGAGCGCCATTATAAACGGTACCGTTACAGGACCCGTAGTTACGCCGGAAGAGTCGAACGCCAAAGGAACAAACTCCCTCGGGAGCACGAACGCCATAATAAACAAAATGGCATAGAAGAACAAAAGTATCCATTTAAGTTCTATTTTAAGCACAAGCCTCAGAACGGCTATAAGCATGAAAACGCCTACGCCGAGGGCTATCGCCGCTATAAGAACGAAGTTATCTATTCCCGAAACCTGTTCGGCAAGAACGGAAAGATCCGGCTCGGCAACGGTAACCACAAAGCCGATTATTCCGCACAGGGCGAGAATTAGCCAAAGCTTGCTGGTCTTTGAAACGTGCGAACCGGTTTGCCCGCCGATAAACTCTATGGACGAGCCGCAACCGAAATTGTACAGAGCCAGCCCTAAAACGAGCAGCAACGCCCCGACAAGGAAGCTTATTAAATTACCCGTGGACATCGGGGAAACGGCAAAATTCACTATAAGCAAGATAATCGTTATCGGGATAACGCCCATTGCCGCTTCTTTAAATTTTTTTAAGATACTTTTGAACACCCGTAAATCTCCGTTTATTTAATAAAGTATAAATACTATATCATAGCTGTATTAAATATATATGTATTGAGCCGCAATTTATATATTTTTAAGCTTCTATTATACTTTTTAAGTTTTTATATAGTTTTTAAGGTTTTCCGAAAGGACGGCAAAGCGTTCTGCGGAGAGCGTTTCACCCCTTGCAAGAAGGTCTATCCCCGAATTTATAAGAACTTTTTCGGCTTGCTCACGCGAAAGCGAAAAGGAAAGCTTAAGATTGTTCGCAAGGGTTTTCCTTCTGTTCGCGAAAGCGGCTTTCACCGTCTTTCTGTAAAAGGCGAGGTCGGTAACGCCGTACTTCGGCTCGCACATATCTATTCTTACCACCGCGGAATCCACGTTCGGAACGGGGTAGAACATATTCCTCGGCACTTTTTTTACTATTTTCGCGTCGCCGGTAACCGCAATAGAAGCGGTTATTCCGCCGTAATCGGGGGTGTTTTCCTTTGCGGCAAGTCTTAAAGCAACCTCTTCCTGCACCATTATGACAAGTCGTTTGCAATGCTTTGCTTCTTCGACGAATTTCATTATAACGGGAGTCGTGATGTAGTAAGGCAGGTTTGCTATAACAATATAATCCTCGCCTATAAAATCCTCGAAGTCGGATGTTTTTTCCTTTAAGAAATTACGGAATACCACTTCCGCATTGTCGCACCCGCGCAGCGTTTCCGAAAGCACCGGGCGAAGATTTTCGTCGATCTCATAGCTGACCACGCGCTTTGCCTTTGCGGAAATTTCCCTTGTAAGCGTACCCGCACCCGCGCCTATTTCGACAACCGTATCGTCGGCTCCGACCGACGACAGACTGACGATGCTTGCGAGAAGATTGCCGTCCGAAATAAAATTCTGACCGTATTTTTTATTAAACCTGAAACCGTGGTTTACTAAAATTTCCTTTAAACTCATTTACGTTTTCCTAAGCTTTAACGTATTAAATTTATCGCCAAAAAAGTCAGCGATAATCGGCGGAAGCCCGAGTAATAATTGACCAAAGCCCCAAGGCGATTTTAATCTATATACTTCCTGACCCTGAACAAAACTCTGTTCTGATAGGCAAGCATTCTGCACGCCGCGACTTCTTCATCGCCTATTACGTCCACCACCGAAAAATGAGTTTTAACCCCCTTTTTCGCGCAGGAAGCGGCAAATTCGATCATCGCACCGAACGCTCTGTTACCGTAAACGGAGTGACAGATATCCTGATATTTCTCCGCAGTGGAAGCGTTCATCGAAACGTTTACTTCATCGAAAAGCAGGGCTATTTCATCGGTTATATCTCTGCCGTTTATAAGGTTGCCCTGACCGTTGGTGTTAAGCCTTAAAGAAAATTTACCTTTAAGCGCGGCAGCTATTTTCTTTAAAACATCATAGCGGCAGGTCGGTTCTCCGTATCCGCAGAAAACAATCTGTTTGTAGTCTTTATTTTCGTCGATAAGCTTCAGTACGTCCTCCGCTTCAGGCTCCTTTTCAAGCCACAAATAATAACCGTCATAATTTTCGCGGTTTGCTCTTACGCAGAACTCGCACGCGTTGGAGCATTGATTCGTAAGGTTTATATATAAATTTCCGTCCAACTCATAGACGTAAGTGTCTTTCATAATTTTATCTCCGTAAAAACCGTTTTTGCGTTATTCAGAACGGTATTTTGCATTTCTTCGGAAGTCACCCCGTAAAGAGATGCGAGCTTTTCGGTAACGTAGCCGACGTATTCGGGGGCGTTGGGTCTGCCCCTGAAAGGCTCGGGCGTCATATACGGGCAGTCCGTCTCGGTCAGAAGCCTGTCCGTGGGAACGTTCTTTACCACCTCGTAAATCTCTTTGTTGTTTTTAAACGTGATAGCCCCGCCGAAAGCGTAATAGCAACCGAATTTATTGAAAATTTTAGCGCATTCCGCGCCGAGCGAATAGCAATGTAAAACTATCGCGGGCACTTTATCGTGCCAATCGGAAAGTATCTTAATTAAATCTTCGGCGCAGTCCCTCGCGTGCACGGACACCGGAGAACCCGTTTCCGAAGCGAGCGCAAGTTGAGCGACAAAGTTTTTCTTCTGTTTTTCCCTTTCGTCGCCGTAATGATAATCCAGCCCTATCTCGCCTATCCCGACGAACTTTTTCTGCTTTGTCAGATCGTAAATAATCGATAAATTTTTATCGTTTGCGTCCTCGCCGTCAGTCGGGTGCAGTCCCGCGCAAAAATAAATTTCGTCGTGATTTTGTGCGATAAAGGCACTTTCTTCCGAGCTTTTCACATCATAACCTATGTTGATTACAAGCCCGACGTCGGATTTTTTATAGGCGGAAATCACCTCTTCTATTCTGTCTTTGAACGCCTCGTCGGTAAGATGTGCGTGGGTATCTATATACATTATCTTACTTCCGCTCCGTCCGTCATATCTTCGGATGTGGTAATGAGCGAAAGCTTTCCGTTTTCATCCTCCGCGCAGAGTATCATACCCTCGGAGAGTATTCCCCTCAGTTTGCACGGTTTAAGGTTTACGACAACCACAACCGTTCTGCCCACCATATCTTCGGGAGAATAGCTCTTGGCTATACCGCTTACTATCGTCCTTGTTTTTTCGCCCGTCTTAACGGTAAGTTTTAAAAGTTTATCAGCTTTTTCAACCTTTTCTGCGGTCAGAACTTTTCCCGTTTCAAGCTTTACTTTTGCGAAATCGTCAATGGAAACTTCCTTTGCTGAAGCCGTCTTTTCTTCTTTTTCAGCTTTTTTCGCGGAAGCGGCCGCTTCCTTTGCCTGCTGTTCCTTACGACTTAAAACAAGCTTTTCTATATCCGCAAGCTCTTTTTTCACGTCTATTCTCGGGAACACGGGCTGAGCTTTTTCAACCGCCGTACCTGCGGAAAGAACGCCGAAAGTCTTTACGCTTTCAAAATCTTTAATTTCCTCTCCGTTCACCTTGAAGAATGCCAGAATTTTATCCGGGCATTCGGGGAGGAAAGGTTTCAGCATAACGGCTGAAATTCTTATGCATTCCGCCAGGTTGTATAAAACCGTGCCGAGGCGCGCCATGGAAGCGGGGTTCTCCTTATCCTTCGCAAGCACCCACGGAGTGGTTTCGTCGATGTACTTGTTAGCCCTTTGCACCACGCGGAAAATTTCGGTAAGCGCAGCCGGGCAATCGAGCGCATCCATAGCTTTATACACTCTGTCGTAAACGCCTTCGGCGACGGAAATAAGGCTTCGGTCGGTTTCGTCAAGCTCTCCCTGTGCGGGAAGAACTCCGCCGAAGTACTGGTTTATCATCGCGGTAGTCCTCGAAACGAGGTTGCCGAGGTCGTTCGCAAGGTCGCCGTTTATTCTCGTAAGAAGGCTTTCGTTCGTATAAACTCCGTCGCTTCCGAAAGGAATCTCGCGGAGCAGGAAGTATCTTATAGCGTCACAGCCGTATCTTTCCACAAGTTCGTGCGGGTCGGTAAGCTCTGTGGAAATTTTATCGCTCTTGCTCTTTGAAAGCTTATCGCCGCCTATAAGGAGCCAGCCGTGACCGTACACCTGCTTGGGCAAAGGCAAATCGAGCGCCATCAGAATGGCAGGCCATATAATCGCGTGGAATCGAATTATTTCCTTGCCGGTCATGTGTAAATCCGCAGGCCAGAATTTATTGAAAAGCGTCTCGTCGTCCGAAGCGTACCCGAGCGCGTTTATATAGTTCGTAAGCGCGTCTATCCAGACGTAAACGGTGTGATCGGGATCGAAGTCCACGGGTATGCCCCACTTAACGCTCGTTCTCGAAACGCATAAATCCTGAAGCCCCGGCTTAAGGAAGTTATTCACCATTTCGTTCATTCTCGATTTAGGCTGAAGGAAATCGGGGTTGTCCTCGTAAAGCTTCAGAATATTGTCCGCATAGGCGGAAAGACGAAAGAAATAGCTTTCTTCCTTTTCAAGCTTGACCTCTCTGCCGCAGTCCGGGCATTTGCCGTCCTTAAGCTGAGTTTTCGTCCAGAAAGATTCGCAGGGGGTGCAATACCAACCCTCGTACGTGGATTTATAAATTTCGCCTTTATCGTAAAGACGGCGGAATATTTTCTGCACAGCCTTAACGTGATCCTCGTCCGTCGTACGGATAAAACGGTCGTACTTCACGTCGAGAAGCTTCCATATCTCTTTAAGCTCGTCCACAAGCGGGTCAACGAATTGCTTGGGCGTAACGCCCTTCGCCTTGGCTTTATCCTCTATTTTCTGACCGTGTTCGTCCGTACCCGTCAGAAAGAATACATCCTGACCGAGCATCTTATGATACCTTGCGAAAGTGTCGCAGATAACCGTAGTGTAAGTGTGACCGATGTGCCAGTTGCCGCTCGGGTAATAAATGGGCGTTGTAATATAATATGTCTTTTTCTGTTCCATCAGGAAGCCTCCTTCGTTTTGGGACGCATAGAAAAGCCTTAGGGCATTGCGGAATTTTTCTTCTGTCTTGCACATGCGGCGTCAAACAGAAAAACAAAATTCTCTCTCGTAAAACACGCTTTTGCTTTTACCGTGCATTATATACTATTTTATAGTATATAAAAAAATCCGACAAAAAGCAAGTAAAACGCAACGAATAAACGAAAGCTCCTACGCATAGATTTTAATATGAATACGATATTTTTTGTAGTTTTCACTCTGTCGGTGTCGATTTTAACTTTCGTCTGTCCGTCCAAAGTTTTATCATCCGCCCTTTCCGGCACGGAAAAAGCCGTTACGCTTTCGATATCTCTCACGGCGGTATACGCTCTGTGGCTCGGCATAATGAAGCTTGCGGAAAAATCGGGCGTGAACGATTTCCTCGCGAAGGTTATGAAAAGGCCTGTCAGATTCCTTTTCGGAAATATCGGCAAAGAAGCGGAAAAATATGCCGCGATGAATATCTCCGCCAACCTTTTGGGCATGGGCGGCGTGGCTACGCCTATGGGCATACTCGCAGCAAAGGAAATGGATAAACGGGGCGACGAGTACGCAATGAGTATACTTTTCACGCTTGCCGCAACGAGTATTCAGCTTTTGCCGTCCAACGTAATAGCTTTAAGGGAAACTGCGGGCAGCACTTCCGCAAGCGATATTATTCTGCCCACTTTAATCACAACCGTCGTTTCCACTTTCGCCGCGGTGCTAACGGTAAGCTTGATTTTCAGGAAGAAAAAAAGATGAGTTTTTCTATTTACATTATCCCCGTGTTGTTTTTATTTTTGGCTGTTTTTGCGCGATTCAGGCGGGTAAACGTTTATGACTCGTTTATATCGGGTGCAAAGGAAGCTGTGCCGTTATGCGTTTCGCTCTTCCCCTATCTTGCGGTAATTTTTATTATGACGGAACTTTTCAACGCAAGCGGGCTGAGCGGCTTCCTACAAAAAATTCTTTCTCCCGCGTGGAAATTTTTAGGCATACCCGAAGAGCTTGGCGAGCTTATTCTTATAAAGCCTTTTTCGGGAAGCGGAAGCCTTGCCGTTCTTTCGGATTTCTATTCAAAGTACGGGGCGGACGGATATCTTTCACGTTGCGCTTCGGTAATTTACGGCTCAAGCGAAACGGTTTTTTATGTTTCCGCAGTATACTTTTCGGGGGCGAAAAACGCAAAACTTCTTATTCCCGTGGCGGTGTCGCTCCTTGCGGGATTGTTTTCCGCCATTATCGCGTGCAGGCTTTGTCTTATTATGTAGAAAAAAAAGCTATAAACGGCTTAAATACGATTGCAAAAAAAATTTTTTTCGTTATAATAATATCTATCACTTTCGGCGGATAAAAAAATGGAGCAAACAAACGAAACACTTAAAGATAAAAATTCAGTTGACCTTACGGAAGGCAACCTTGTAAAAAAGATCATTTTATACACACTGCCCATCATAGCTACGGGCATACTTTCACTGCTATTCAACGCGGCGGATATAATCGTAGTAGGAAGATACGCTTCGGACACGGCGCTTGCGGCGGTCAGCGCAACGAGCGCTTTAATTAACCTTATAGTCAATTTGATTTTGGGTCTGGCTGTCGGCGCGGGCGTCGGCGTGGCGAAATGCTTCGGCTCCAAAGACGACGACGGCATGAGCAAAATGGTACATACGTCTATGCTCACCTCCGTTATCGGCGGATTATTCTTCGGCGTTTTCGGATATATTTTCGCCAAATACTTTTTAGAGCTTATGGCTACGCCGGAAAACGTTATAGACCAGTCCTCCCTTTACGTTAAAATTTACTTTATCGGAATTCCGTTTGCGATCGTCTATAACTTCGGCGCGGCGATACTCCGTTCGGTAGGCGATACCAAACGCCCTCTTATATTCCTTATAATCGCGGGCGTCGTGAACGTGATACTGAATCTGTTCTTTGTTATCGTCCTTAAAATGGACGTGGACGGCGTTGCCTGGGCTACCACGATATCGCAGGTTTTGTCCATGATACTCGTAGTCGTATACCTTATAAAAGTAAAAGCGAGTTACAGATTATATATAAAGAAGCTTCGCATTCATAAAAGCAGTTTGAAGGAAATTCTCCTTATCGGTATACCGGCGGGAGTGCAAGGCTCTTTGTTCTCTATTTCCAACGTTATAATTCAGTCAGGCATAAACAGCTTCGGCGACGTTGCCATGTCTGGTAACGGCGCTGCGGGAAATATAGAAGGGTTTGTTTATACAAGCATGAACGCCTTCCACCAAACGGCTCTTGCGTTCATCGGGCAACATATCGGCGCAAACAAATGTCACCGAATAGGTAAAATCACATTGATATGCGTGCTGATGGTAAGCGGTGTGGGGCTTGTCCTCGGCATAGGCGCATTCCTTCTTGCACGTCCGCTTCTCAGCATTTATGCGCCCGGGCGTGACGACGTTATAGAATTCGGCATAACCAGAATGTCTTACGTTTGCGCACCGTATTTCCTATGCGGAATTATGGACGTGCTGAGCGGCGCTTCAAGAGGTATGGGCAAATCCATTTCAACAATGATAATTACGCTCGTATCCGTATGCGGACTCAGAATTTTATGGATTTACACCGTGTTCAGGCAGTTCCACGAGTTAAGCGTTCTGTACATCTCATACCCCATTTCCTGGGCGGTGTGCGTGGCGGCGCAAGCGGTCGCATTTGTATTAGCGTATTCTAAAATCAAAAAGGAACACCCGGTAGACGAAAAATAAAAATACGCGTTAATGCGCGAAATAAATGCTTTTTACATAAAACCCCTTGTATTGAAAAAACTATAAGCGAACCTTTCGGAACGGATCGGTTTATAGAATACAAGGAGTTTTTTTATGAAAGCAACAGGAATAGTCAGAAGAATAGACGAGCTTGGCAGGGTGGTTATCCCCAAAGAAATACGTAAGACTTTAAGGCTCAACTCGGGCGACCCGATAGAGATTTACACGGAACGAGAAGAACTTATATTTAAGAAATATTCACCGATAAAAAGCGTGGACGGGTTTGCAGAAGTAGCAGCCGAAGCCGTACGCACCGTTTCGGGGCACGCCGCCGCGATATGCGATACGGACTGCGTGGCTGCGGTTGCGGGCGGACAAAAAGCGCTTGTCGGGGAGAGAATTTCTTCTAAACTCGAAAAGGTTTTGAGAGAGCGCACCCCGGTGGTCATCAACAACGAGGACGGTGCGGAAAGCATTCCCCTTACAGGCGGTGAAGAGAAAAAAATTCTTTCGCAGGTAATCGTCCCCGTTATGTCGAACGGCGACGTGGTGGGCGGGTGCATTTTATTTTCCTATTCGGAAAACGACAAGATGCGCGAGAGCGATTTGAAAATTGCCGAAACCTGCGCAGAATTTATAGCGCGGGGGCTTCTGGAATGACCGAGCAAGGCGTTTGCGCTAAAAAGACGAGCGGAGAAAACGCATTTCTTAAAGGGACGGTGATACTTTCGCTCGGCGGGCTTATAGCAAAAATCGTCGGCGCGATTTATCGGATACCGCTGACCTGCATGATAGGCGCGGAAGGCATAGGGCTTTACCAGACGGTTTTTCCCGTATATACGGCAATGCTCACACTGTCCTCCACGGGGCTGCCGATAGCCTTGTCTAAAATAGTTTCTTCTAAAGGCGAAGACAGCGGCATATTGCTTAAAAGCCTTGCGTTTTACGGAACGGTCGGATTTATATTTTCGTTGTTAATGTTTGTTTTAGGTGGTTTTTTCGGAAAACTACAGGGAGTTGACGGAATCGGTATATGCTATAAAGCGCTTGCTCCGTCAGTATTTCTGGTGGCGATTATCGCCTGCTTCAGAGGATATTTTCAGGGTAAAGGAAATACTTCGCCCACCGCCGTCTCTCAGATAACCGAACAGATAGTTAAGGCTCTGGCGGGGTTGATTTGCTGTAAATATTTCGGAAGCACGGTTTTGCAAAAGGCTTTTTTTGCGGTGGTAGCGGTAAGCATTTCGGAGCTTGCCGCCGTTATTTATCTTTCGGTAAGATACCTGCTTTACAATTCCGGTAAACGCGACGCCCCTAAGGAACAAATAAAAAGCGTTAAGTTAAAAGAAATTTTAGCTGTTACCGTGCCCGTGGCTGTTTCCTCCATGGCGATTCCGCTCGGACATATTGCAGACAGTTTTATAATTTTAAATCTTTTAAAAAAAGCGGGCGAAAATGCGGAAGGGTTATTCGGATTATATTCCGGTTGCGTGCCTGCCGTCAGCGGTTTACCTGTAGCGATTGCGTTCGCAGCAGCCGCGTCCGCGGTGCCACTTCTTACAAAGGGTGACAAATATTTACCCGTTATTATGCGTTTTACGGGGGTTATTGCAATTCCGTCTGCTCTGTACCTCGCTCTTTTTTCGCGCGAAGTTATAAGTTTTCTGTACGGCTCGCTGACGCCTGCGGACTTAGACACGGCGGCAAAGCTTCTTACCGCTTCGTCCGTAGAGGTTATTTTAATTTCCTTTCTGCAAACTTTAAATGCCTGTTTGATTGCAAAAGGGAAGCAAAAAAACGCCGCTATAGCCATGTATATCGGGTTATTTGTTAAAATTGCCGTATGTTTTTCGAGCATTTACTTTCTCGGCTTCGGGATATTCGGCGGAGTTGCGGGAGAAATTGCTTCGCTTACCGTTTCCTGCCTTTTCAGTTTTGGATTTTTAAAGGAAAAACAAAACGTTCCGACCCTTATATATGATATAGGCAAAGAGCTTCTGCTGTCGATTATCTGCGTTTTATGGGGGTTTTATCTGAATACGATGCTAAACGGAACGCTATGGTTTATAATAATTTCGCTTTCCGTTGCGGTATGTTACCTGTCTTTTTCTATTATTTTCTTCGGAAAACGCGGACTTACTCTTCACAGGACACAGTAAATTTAATACAAGTTTATATCTCTGCCCGACGCATTCTCGGCTTAATCGGAAGCCTTCGTCGGGCAGAATTTCTAATAAAAAAGGAGAAAACAATTTATGCTTTCTCCCCGAACGCCTCGCAACTTCTGCGAGTACGTTCTTTTTTTAGAAGGTATCGCGGTTGCAAAGCAAATATATATGAAAGCAACCGCTAAAAACAGAAAAAAGCTATCCTGCAATGCTGTTTTTCGGAAAGAGTTCTGTTATAACCTGCGCTATATCGAACGGTTTCCCGATTGCTGACATTAGTAGTGTTAGCTTTTTTAATTTTTCTATTCGTTTTTTAATTATTTTTAAAAAATTTTTTACGCCTGCGCGTTCCTGTTTTCGTACGTACAAAAATCTATGTCAAGTTCGCCGTTTTTTCACCTGCGGCAGTTGCTTGTCGTTAGCCAAGCTTCTCAACATTCCTGTTTTCGTACGTACAAAAATCCACATTCATCTCGCCGCTCTTTTCACCTGCGGCAGTTGCTTGTCGTTAGCCAAGCTTCTCAACATTCCTGTTTTCGTACGT
>CAKQLR010000006.1 GCA_934254725.1 uncultured Clostridia bacterium
GAGGGCGTATGGACGTACGGCGCAGAAACGTTTGACAAACTTGCAACCGAAATACTCAGTATCGAGTTCACCGATTTGGTTGCTGTAGTTGCAAAAGAAAAGGCGTTCACCGAAGTATTCGATTACAAGAACATAACGGTAGGCATGGCAGAAGGCGCACTTCTCGACGCAACCGGAATAGTAAAGGAACACACAGGCAAAGAGCTTAAGGCTGTTAACGCGTTGATCGTAGCGGCGGCAGACATCTTCAATAGAGAAACGCTCGTACAGAACGTTAAACTCGACGCAACGGTAGGTACAGCGATAACTGCACTTGCTAACGCGGCTGAAGCTATGGGAGCACCTACGGACATCGTGGACGCAAGCGAAGAGTTTGTTCTCTCTGTATTGAACGACGAAGCTAACATAGTTAAATTCGCCGAATACATCGACAAAGAAGCTAAGCTCAACGATATTTACGACGCAGGTGAAAACCTCGTTGAAAAGATTATAAAGAAACGCATTCAGGACGGTAGTGCGGTTGACGTAGTATTGACGTTTGTAAAGGCTAAACTTGCAAACGCAACGATAGGCAACTGCAAGACGGAAGTTCCCGAACAGGTTAAAGCGACGACCACATACGAAGTAATAGAACTCGCACGCGACGCTGCGGACACCTTCGAAAAGATCCCCGCAGGCGTAACCGAACAGGGCGAATTGTTACTCAAAGAAATAGTTGCGGACAAAGCGCTCAACGCGGTTGAACTCAACGGCGAAGGCAAGTTCGTAAATATGTACGACTACGTAATTGAAGCCGTAACGCTTATAACCGGCAAGACGATTGCCTTCAATACTTTACCCGACGTAATAATAACCTTCGCAAAGGATACGTTCAGGAATGTGACGATAGGCAACTGCAAGACGGAAGTCAAGAATGCGGTTAAGACTATAAGAATTCACGCCCTTGCCGAATTCGCTTACGACTTAGTTGACGTTACCATAAACAACTATGAAGTAAACAGAATGGCAGCAGCGGCGGCAGACGCGGTTAAATACTTCACTGCGGAAGACGCAACCATAACCGACTTCAGAACACAGAACGTATCGCTTGGCGCAATTAACGACAAGCTTGCAGACATTCTGTTCGACTCCGACATGGAAACCCTCCTCGAGGGCGAATTGTCCGATAAGATTAAGGCATACGCAATCTACTACATCGACGCTAACGCAGGCGCGGTTCTCTACATGATTTCGAGAGAGAAAGTAACCTCGTTGCTCGGTGACACTACACTCGGTATAGCTCCCTCGATAGCAGATAAGACTCCCGCAATCTCCGAGCAGATCAAAGAAGTCAAGCTTAATGACATTCTCCGCGTAAGCGTAGATAAGTTCACGGGCAAGACGGATAAGAACGGCAACCTCGGCGCGGTAGAGTTCCTCAATATGTACTTCAAGGGCGCAACGATAGGCGATGCGGTAGAAGTATTCTTACCCGAAAACGTTGCGGCAAACAAACTTGTAAGGGCATTCCTGAATGCTAAGATTTTGAGCGTTTACGAAGTAGTCCGCAAGACTAAGACCGTACCCCAGTTCTTTAAAGAAACCATCGGCACGCTTGACATTTGCGACGCAACCGGCATTTCGAAGATCGAGTACAAAGATGAAAGAGTTCGTCTGTTCGATTACATCGGCGGAATTGAACTTAACGACATCATCGCATGCGTACTGCCGAGATTCAAAGAAACCGAAGAATACCCGCTTATGACCGTCGGTGAAATAGTCGTTAAATACTTCACTGTTGACGGCGGATACATCGATCCTTCTATGGGCGATGCAACTATAGGCGACGCATTAAGCGTAATCTTCACAAATAAAATAAATAAAAAGCCCATCGTAAAGGCGTTGTTCGGTATTACGATTAACGACCTCTACCTCGTAATAAGAAAGGCTAAAGGCTATGACGAAGTTCTTACGGCGGCGCTCGGCTCCATTACCGCAGGCGAAGTACTCGGCTTCGAAAAGGGCGAGGACGGCAACTGGTACAAGGACGACAACGCTAAGTTCGTATACAACCCGAACCCGACAAAGCTCCTGATTACCGACTCGGCTAAGTACATTTTGTTCGGCTTACTGAATGACGTTCTCGATATTCAGGTAGGTAAGTTCTTCACCAAGGTAGGCACCGAAGACAAGGCTTACTACAAGGCTGTTACCGACGGCGAAGTAGCGTTCGGCGAAGTATTCGGCAGAACGTACGACGAAGCTACGAAGGAATGGCTCGACGGCGAAGGTAAGGCGAATATCCCGCTGTGGAATGCTTTGTACTCCCTCAACGTTAAGTCCTTCGAAAATGCTCAGAAGAACATTCTCGACGCTATCGGCGACGTAAAACTCGGCGAATTGCTGTTAGACGTCACTTACGACGCGGCTATCAACAGCTGGATTTATAACCCGACCAAGGAAAAGGCATTTGCGGATAATACGCTCTTCGCTAAGATAGAGGGCAACATCTTCAAGATGACCGTAAACGAACTCCTTGTTGACGGCGCGCTCAACGTAGACGCTGTTATGGATATAATCTTCGACGGTATTTACCTCGGCAACGCGATGAAGTACGCTATCGAAGCGTTTGAGGCAGCACCTGTCGACGCAAGGGAAGACAAGACGTTTACCGAAGTAGTAAAAGCTTACGGCGAATTGCCTGTAGCTTCTTATCTGTTGGAAGAAGGCTTCTACTACGTTCAGGAAATGGATGAATACTACTTCCTCGTTGAAGAAGAAGGCGTATACCACAAGAAGACAATTTCCGTAACCGACGAACGTAAGCTTGAATACGGTGAAATCACTCCCGAATCGTACACCAAGGATCACCTCGGTTACGTATGGAGAAAGGAAGGCAAACCTGTTTCCGTTCTCTACAACCTCATTGCAAATACCGATCTCGGTACGCTTGTAAACGGCGGCACTATAACGCTTATCGAAGACCTCGACTGGCTCACGATTTCCGATGTAGGCTTAAGCAACAGCAACAAGGTTATCGACCTGATCTCCGATACTCCTCTTTGCAAGATAGCGAATAAGATCGACGAGATAGTTCTTGCAGATCTTATGGGCTACAATATGAGCGAAGTACATAACCTTGACGGTTATGCGGACGTAACGGGCTTCGCAGGCGTCGTTATGACGAACGCTTCCGGCGAATACGTAAGAAAGATTGGCGATACTTGGTACGAAGCAGACGCTACTCTCGCAACGAGAAAGGACGGCATCGCTAAAGCTGCGGACTATACGCTTAAACTTACTTCAGGAACACCTGCAACCGAAGTTGGCATGCTCAAAGCAATGTTCGGCTCGCTCACTATTAAAGACGTAACGAACGGCGGCGGCATCGACGACATAATGGACTCCGTAACGTACTTAACGCTCAGCGAAGTACTCGGCGAAAACAACTCGTTGTTCAACGATAAGATCTTCGGTAAACTTAAGAACACCGTAATAAAAGACCTCGGCAATGATGTTAACGCAATGGTACTCGGAGACCTTATGGATTACACCTTGACCGAAGTTACGGACGTCACCGGTTATACCGACGTCATAGCGGGCGTTGTTATGAAGAACGCTTCGGACGAATACGTAAGACTCAGCGGCGGTAAGTGGTATAAAGCTTCCGCTACGATAGCGGGAAGAAAGCTTGCCGCATCCGAAACCGTAAGCGCAGAAGATTACACGTTCGTTTGGGATAAAGACGGCGCGACCGTAGGCGTTTCCGACGGCGTACTCGCTTCCCTCTCGATAGGCGAAGTATTAGGCGGTACAAGTGCAATTCTCGACAGAATGTTCTGGCTCAGTGCAAACGAATTGCTCGGAATTTCCGGTACTTCCAAGATATTCAGCCTTATAGGCGATAAACCGATAAAGGACATCGAAGACTCAATCAACGAGCTCTACGTCGGCGACCTTATGGGCTACACGAGGGGCGACGAAACGGCTCCCGGTTCAGGCGAATATAAGTGGTTCGAAGATGCCGGAATGACAAAACCCGTTAAGGGCTTCGAGGATATCATAGCCAACGTGACGGTGGGCGGAATAAGCGGCCCCGACATCAGCGCAAAGATTCAGAACGTAAAACTAAGAGATATTTTACCCGCAAACGCTTCGGGTTCCATACTTGACGATATACTCGATCAAGACACAGAAGGCGATTACGTGACGATTTCAAACGCAACCACGAAGGTGCCCGACAGAATGAAGGTAATGTCCATCGAAACATTTATGAACAGAGGAATAATTACTATTTCCGACCAAGACGCGATAGACACGATTTTCGAGACGCAAATCGCTGCGAACAAATACGAGTATCCGACCGGCAAGACAGACTGGAAGCAGTTGACTATGGATGAATTCATCAATGCGTTGCTCACAATGTTATCCTGATAAAACGCTTGACAAAGGTTAGGTGAATGTGTTAAAATAATTAGACTTGCGGGGGAAGGGCAAACCTCCCTCCGCAGGGTAATTATAAACGCGTTTGCTTTTTGCAAATGCAATCCGCTTTATGCGGCGTAAGCGCTTTTAAAGGGAAACGCTTTCGTAAAAAGGAGGTTTCTCCGAAGGCTTGGCCAAAGGATATTTTCCGATGCGTTATGCCTACCTTGCTTGCCAACCAAGGCAAGCCGAATAAGTCCGGGAGGTAAAAAAAATGAACAAGTACGAAATGCTTTACATCATTTCCAACGAAATCGAAGACGAAGCGAAGGAAGCCGTTGTTGCTAAATTCGAAAAAATCGTTACCGATAACGGCGGAAGCGTTGAAAAGATCGACAAATGGGGAACAAAGAAGTTCGCTTATCCGATCAACTACAAAGCAGAAGGTTACTATGTTTTGATGACGTATGAAGCTGCGCCCACTCTTAATAAAGAGCTTGAACGTATCGCTAACATCACCGATGAAGTCATCAGACAGATGATAACCAAACTGTAAGGAGAAGGTTATGAACAAGGTTTATTTGATAGGAAATCTTACAAGAGATCCCGAATCCACCGAAACTTCAAGCGGAGTTCACGTTTGCAGATTTGCAGTAGCCGTTAACCGTAATTATACAGGCGCGGACGGCAACAGGGAAACCGACTTCTTCAACATAACCGTGTGGAGACAGTTGGCGGATACCTGCGGCAAATACCTCAAAAAAGGCAATAAAGTTGCCGTTGTCGGTCAGTTGCAAAACCGCTCCTATGAAGATAAGGATGGAGTAAAACGCACTGTTACGGACATCGTAGCAAGTGAAATAGAATTCCTTACGCCTAAGAACGCGGCTGATTCTTTTGATGACGACGAAGCTGTCGTTTCCCGTCCTCAGAGAAGAGAAAAACCCGTTCTGGAAGAAGTTGACGATGATCAACTCCCCTTCTGATTTTTAGCGTGAGTTCTATCGAAATCCAAATTTCATTAAGAGGTTATTAAAAGGGAAGAAAAAACTACGGCTCAGGCAGCCGCTCCGGTTAAAAAACCGATAAAAAGAGTTCAGAGAAGAAAGGTTTGCGCTTTCTGCGTTGAAAAAGCTACTTCTATTGACTACAAAGACGTAAACAAACTTAAAAAATACGTTACCGAAAAAGGTAAAATGCTCCCCAGAAGAATGACGGGCGTTTGCTCCGAACATCAAAGGGATCTTGCCGAAGCTATTAAAAAGGCAAGAGTTATGGCTCTCTTACCCTTCAAAGGTGAATAAGAAAACTAAGCCGAAGTGCATTTCTTTGCCCTTCGGTTTTTCTTTAGCTTCGGGCGTAGAAATTCTGCCGTAAGTTGCTGAAATTTTACAATAGCTTGCGGAAATTCTGCAGGTAGTTGCGGAAATTTCGCCCGTAAACCGCTTGAATAATTGCTTAACGGATAATTACAATAATATTATGAACAACAAATTCAAAAACTGTCTTAAGCTTTTCTGGACGTTTTTAAAGATAGGCGCAGTCACTTTCGGCGGGGGACTTGCAATGATTTCTGTCATCTCCCGCGAGGTATGCGACAAAAACAACTGGATATCCGAAAAAGAAATGGGGGATATCGTCATCGTTGCCGAGTCCACACCCGGCGCAATCGCCGTAAACACAGCCACTTACGTCGGCTACAAAACGGCGGGCTTCTGGGGCTCGCTTATGGCTACGCTCGGCGTAATGATAGTGCCGTTGTTTTTGATTTCCGCCATATATTTATTCTTTGACGCGTTCAAGGACAACAAATGGATGAACGCCGCGTTTAAAGGCATAAGAGCGCTTGTAATAGTGCTTTTGATAGAAGCATCAGCCAAACTTATCCGCCCGATGGAAAAGAACGCTTACAGCATAACCTGCGCCGTTATCGTTGCGGGCATTACGCTGTTTACCGATTTCGATTCTATTTACCTTATTATCGCAGGCGGAGTAATAGGTATTGCGTGGTTCCTTATAAAGGCTTTCAGAGCCAAGAAAAAGAAAAAAGAGGCAGTGAGCGAAACCTCTGCCGCGGGCGGCTCTACAAGCGAAAACCCGCCTGAATCGCACAAAAACGACGAAATTTCAAAAAAAGAGGAGGGTGAGTTATGATATATCTTCTTCTCTTCTGGGAGTTTTTCAAGATAGGCTTGTTCACCATAGGCGGCGGGTATTCGATGATACCGATGATAAAAACCACGGTTATCGACGGGTACGGCTGGCTTACCGAAGCCGAGCTGCTCGACTTTATAGGCGTTGCGGAATCTACCCCCGGACCTATCGCGCTTAACCTTGCCACGTTCATCGGCAATGCGCAAGGCAGTTTGAACGGGAATATCTTCGGCGGATTTTTAGGTGCGGTGTGCGCAACCGTCGGCGTTGTTTTGCCGTCGTTCATAATCATTCTTTTGATTGCCATTGTCTTTGAAAAGATCATAAACACGCCCGCAGTACAAGGCTTTTTCTACGGAGTAAGACCCGTGGTCGTGGGGCTTGTGGTCGCAAGCGCAATTTCGCTGGGGCTAACCGTCATATTGCCGCTTTTAAATTTGACATATTTTAAAGATTTAAATTTCGGCGAGTTCGATTATATAAGCCTTATTTTAATAGTCGCGCTATTTATTTTAAGTAAAATAAAGTTCGGAAAGAAGAAAAAGACGCTTCACCCGATATTGCTGGTGCTTATTGCCGCCTCGGTCGGGATAGTCTTATTCGGCGTTCTCGGGCTTTAAATATAAAAAAGGAAGGTTTTCGGTCAACACTTCCTAAACAAAAAACCGAACGCAATAAAATTTAAGCGTTTTTGGTATAGACCGGAAAGGAAAATACGAAAAATGACAAAATTTTCAACCAAGGCATTATGCCGGGCGGGAATTATAGCCGCCTTGTACTTCGCGCTGACCGCGAGCTTCGGCTCCCTCGCGTACGGACCTTTGCAGATAAGACCGTCCGAGGCGCTCACCCTTTTACCGCTGTTTTTCCCGGAAGCAATCCCGGGGCTGTTCGTCGGTTGTATACTTTCAAATCTGTTTTCCGGGTACGGAATTTTAGATATAGTTGTCGGCAGCCTGATAACTTTGGTCGCCGCGGCGGGCACTTGTTTTGTAGGCAAAATTATTAAAAACAATATCGTCAAAGTTGCCGTCGGCGGGTTGTTCCCCGTTGTCCTGAACGCACTGGGCATATCTCTTGTAATCCTTTTGACGGGCGGGCTTGACGGCGGTTTCGTCGCTTACCTTATTTGCGTTGCAGAATTTTTACTTACGCAAACCGTTTGGGTTTACGGAACCGGGTCGCTTCTTTACGTAGCTATAAAAAAGCAGCGCGACCGCGGAATGAAATTTCTTTTATAAAAATACAGCGATAACGCGCTATATAGGAAGCTTCTTAATTTTATTTAACACAAAAGCCCGAAAAAAATTCGGGCTTTTTCTATGATCTCTATTGTGTTACGTTGGTACTGCCTTGCGCTTGATTTGCATCAAACGCAGCATAATTCAGCCTGTTTGCCTCCGAAATAAGCGCGGAACTTCTTAAAATGGAACGTAGTGCGCTGTTTTCGTCCTTAAGGCGCAGGTTTTCTTTTTTAAGAAAATCGTTTTCCTCTTTCGTCTTTATTGCAATGTTTTTTACCAGTTGATTTATTTCCGTTTTTAGCCGATTAAGTGTGAAATCGGGCACTTTTTTATAATAATTCTCTGTTTCGTCAGTGGTGAGTTTGTCGTTTTTGCCTTGGGAACTGTTAAAAACTTCGGGCTTGCGGCTAAGCATATTGCGGTATTTGTTTTGGTAACGGAGCATCAATTTCCCGTCCCCGCCCGAAAGTTCGTTGAGCGTTCTTCTCACGGATTTGTTCTGTTTTGCCCCGTCGTTTATCGCGCAGATCAAAAGCTTTTCTTCTCTGTCGTCAAACGCCCTCGGTCTGTTCACGGTCGGAATGTCGGAAAAATATTTGTTTTCCGCTCCTCCGCTTTTAATGTTCGCGATAAGCTTGTAATAGTAGTTGCGAACGGAGCCTTTTGCTCTGCCGTGAGTAGCTGCGAATTCTTTAAAAACCCCGTCCAACCCTCTGTTTTCCTCTTTCGCTGTTTCCGTCATTTTTGCAAGTTCTTTAATTTCCTTGTCTGAAAAACCTCTTGTCTTTTTCATAATGCCTCCATATGAAATATTGTTCTACACTTTATTTGTTGACATATACTTTAATTTTTAAACGTATATTTAGTTGAGGTGTGTTATGAATTTGTTTTTAAGGGCGAGGACTGGTTACTCGCTGAAAATCGACGGGGAGCTTAAAGGGGCGTTCGCGGGTGACGTGAAGATTGCAGAGCTTGCCGCGCCGTCGCTTATAGAGTTGTTGCCGCATCGGGGAGGCGAAAGCGTGTGTTTTCTGGCGGACGGAAATTTAAAAAATGCCGATAATTTTAACGTTTATAAAATTTCCGACGGATATTTTGTGGACGTGTTTTTCGGCAAAAATAATAAAAAAGGTTTCAAAGTGTTGTTTCAGAAGCGTTTCGGCGAAGCGCTCATAACCATTTATCGCGACAGAGAAACGAGGGTGGTTGCCGAAACGAAAAGCTCCGCCGAGGTGTGCGTTTTACCCGTGTGTCCGGAGAGCTTCGGGGCAAGGCTGGATGGTAAGGTGTTGTACGTTTATTCTACAACCCCGCCGCACTGTGTATGCGCTTTTTCTTTGGAGCGCGGCGTAAAAAAAGTTATGGAAAATATTTTTGACGAAATTGAGTTTAGTCCCGTATTTCGCACAAAAACGAGACTTTTCGATATTGAAAACACGGTTGCCGAAGTGGAATGGAAGTATTCTGCGGGGGAGATGAGAGCAGAAAAGAAGAAGCTTGAAAAGGGAGCTTCCGACGAGAGAATTAAAACGGATTTTTTTAAACAAAGGATTTTTTTTGAAAGGGTACTTAAAGGATTGCCAGTAAGCGACATGCTGTCCGAGGAAATGAGGGAAAAGGAAAAATATCTGTCCGAATATCTCGGCAAAGCGCTGTCCGTTCTGCCGTGCTATTGCAGTGACGGCGGGGTGTGCCTTTCGTACGCGGGGAAGGATTGCTTTAGCGTAAAGGTATTTTCGGTTTCGTTCGAAAACGGGTTGATAAGCAATCTGGTCGAGCGGTGTTGCCACCGAGGGTAAATGGTGAAGCCGCCACGGACATACGGTGTTGCCACCGCTGGTAAGTATCCGAGGAACTTTGAGGAAGAAGATAGTTTCCTCCGCTATCGAGGTGTGTGACGAAGCCACCACCTGCATGTATCCGTTTTTCTTGTGAAATAATAATTTCTTTTAGCCTCTTACAGGGGGGTAGTGTATAGCACAGCGTGAGTGAGGCTTTGAGAAAAAAATACAGTTTCCTCTGTTTTCGGTGCTGTTAAAAAATTTGTTTTTAAGACGGGTGTAGTTATTTTTGTTTTTCAACTTTCCAGGTTTCTATATCTTCTGCGTTAATCGTGTATTCCAGAATTTCCGAAGTGTTGTCGGCCGTAAAGGCTACGACGTAAACGAGATACGCCCCGACAATCACGCCAACCACGGCAGTACAGATAATTTGTTGCGTCGTCCACAGCGAGCCGCGCCCGCATTTTTCCACAAGCATTCCGCCGAAGTTATATATCATATGAAGAACCGCGGGGAAGAAAATATTGCCCGTTTTTACGAAAACGATTCCGCACATCGAGCCGATAAGGAAGGTATAGCCCACCTGCAAAAATACTGCGGGGTTGAAGCCGTTAAGCAAATTTATAAGATGCGTAAGCGCAAAAATCGCGCTGGATATCGCAACCGTAAGAAAAACGGGTTTGCTTTTGCCGAAAATTTTCAGCTTGCTTTCGCGCATTTTTATATAAATAATAGGTAGCACCACGCCCCTGAACGATACTTCTTCAAACAGCCCCACGCCAACGCACCATATGGCGAAAAACAGAATATTTCTCGGCGTTTCGGTAATCGAGCAATCTCCCGAAAAATACGAAACGAAAGGGAAGTTGTTAACCGCCACGATCAATGCCGGCAAAACCATTAAAAAACCGCCCGCGTAAAATTTCTTCGGCATAAAATGAAAGCCGAAGTCCGTTATAAATTTGAACATCACTGCGGAAAATATTAACCTTTGAATGCCGTCGGAAAGAAGAAAAATAAATTCGTCCTCTCCTTTGTAAAACCATCCGACTATTTTTCTTGTGGGGAACATCACCACGCCTAAAATGAACAGCATCATTATTGCCGCCATCTGCACGGGCTCGTTTACGCCGGACTTTCTCAGGCTTTTTTTATTTGTCAAACCGAAAGAATACATATAAGCAGTATACAATAAAAGCGTTGTAAAGTCAACGCTTTTAAAAAAAGGGGGAGCCGCTGGGGCGAAATTTTACCTGCTGTTTTTTGCAATATTGCTTAAGCGGCTTTTTTCACGTTTTGAAATATCCTCGAGTTCCTTCGTGTGTCTGTCTGTAACCGAACTCACCGTAAGTACGTAAACCTTTGCCGCGCCCGCTTTCTTTAATGCGGCGGAAACAGTTTCCGCAGTGGCGCCTGTGGTCAGAACGTCATCAATCAGAACTATGCGTTTATTTTCGACAAGTGCCGTATTTCTCACTTTAAACGTGTTTTTTAAGTTGGTAAGGCGTTCATTTCTGTTAAGTTTTGCCTGGTGCTCGGTGTCAGCCGTTTTTTCTAACAGGTCGGCGTACGCAAAGCCAGTTTCTTTTGAAATTTCCTTGCAGAGAAGTTCCGCCTGATTGTATCCGCGCTTCCGTAAGGCTTTTTTAGTCATCGGTACGAACGTCAGCACATCTGCGTCCAGAAAATATTTTACGAGATACGCGGAAAGAAACGGCGCAAAAATTTCGGACGTGTATTTTTTGCCCGAATACTTCTGCTTTTTTATCATTTCGTTTACGGGCGGGGCATAGCAAAACGGACTTCTCGCCATTTCAAACGACCATTCTATGCCCGTGCATTCGTCGCAGAACTCGACGGGAGAAATAACGCTTCTTCCGCAGTGCGCGCAAACGTAGCCGTCGTTTCTCGGAAGTTTTTCAAAACATTCGTCGCAAAAGAATTGCTCGCCCGACTGTAGTTTTTCATAAGCATCAATCTCTTCTTTTGTGGCAAAAAACGGCTTGCCTTTAAAAATTTCTCTTCCGCAGTTGTTGCAGGTTCTGTCTATGCGTGTAAAATCGTTAAGGAGCGCGGAAAAAATTTTTGAAATGTTGTTTGATTTTTTCATATTCGTTCTCCTTTGTTGTGATTTAATCATAGTTAGGAAAAAGCGTATTTCGCCCGATAATGTGCAAAATACGCCGTTTAAGCATTCAGCCTGTTATTTGTTCAAATATTTTTTAAGGTCGTTTACTCTGTCAAGCTTCTCCCAGGAGAACTCGCTTCTTCCGAAGTGTCCGTAGGAGGAGGTCTGCTTGTAAACGGGTTTTAAAAGGTCAAGCGTTTTGATTATGGAAGCGGGACGAAGGTCGAATTCCTTTTCCACTATTTCCGCAATCGTGCGGTCGTCGAGTTTCCCCGTGCCGTTGGTGTTTATGTAAAGGGAAACGGGTTTCGCAACGCCTATCGCGTAAGCTACTTCCAACGTGCACTCGTCCGCAAGCCCTGCCGCAACTATGTTCTTGCATACGTAGCGAGCCATGTACGCCGCGCTTCTGTCAACCTTGGTGGGGTCTTTTCCGCTGAACGCGCCGCCACCGTGGGGGCAGCTGCCGCCGTAGGTATCAACTATTATCTTTCTGCCTGTAAGACCGCTGTCGCCGTGAGGACCGCCTATTTCGAATCTGCCCGTCGGGTTGATGTAATATTTTGTGTTCTCGTCGAGAAGCTCCGCGGGGAGAACTGCTTCGATGACGTATTTTTTAACGTCCGCTCTCAGCTGTTCCGTGGTAACGTCTTCGGAATGCTGGGTCGAAACTACAACAGCTTCAATTCTCTTTACCTTTTTTCCGTCGTACTCAACGGTAACCTGACTCTTTCCGTCGGGGCGAAGGTAGGTGAGAAGCCCGCTCTTTCTTACTTCGGTAAGTCTTCTTGTAAGCTTGTGAGCAAGAGTTATAGCCATAGGCATATATTCTTCCGTCTCGTTGCACGCATAGCCGAACATCATGCCCTGGTCGCCCGCGCCTATTCTGTCTGCTTCGTCGCCCGAGCTGCGGTGTTCTACGGAATCGTTTACTCCGAGAGCGATATCCGGGCTTTGGGAGTTAATCGTGGTGATAACGGCGCAGGTGTCCGCGTCGAACCCGTAAGAGGAGTTCGTGTAGCCGATCTCGCGTATTTCGTCTTTGGCGATCTTCTGAATGTCAACGTAACTTTCCGTAGTGATCTCGCCCATAATGAGCACTAAACCCGTAGCGGTGCAGCATTCGCATGCAACGCGGGCGTGCGGGTCCTGTTCGATTATCGCGTCGAGAACGGCGTCGGAAATACGGTCACAGATTTTATCGGGATGACCTTCTGTTACGCTTTCGCTTGTGAAAAATTTGCTCATATAATTTATACCTCCGAAGGTCCTGTCACAACCATTTATTACTGTTTATCTTGCAACAAAACATTATATATTTTTTTTGTTGGTTTGTCAATCCTTTAACTGCGCCGAAGAAAGAATGAATAGTTATTATTTATATAATTCTGCCCTGTCTATTTTCTTGCGGACAAAGGCGAATAGTTGTATAATAGAAACAACTCGTTTAAAAGGAGAATTATTTTGGCAAGATGCAATTTGTGCCCGAACGGCTGTAATGCGGACAGAAGCGTTTCACACGGGCGGTGCGGAGTAGGCGAAACCGTTCGTATAGCTAAATATTATCTTCACCCGTTCGAGGAGCCATGCATATCCGGCAAGAACGGCTCCGGCACCGTTTTCTTTTGCGGTTGCCCGCTGCATTGCGTGTTTTGCCAGAACTATGAGGTATCGAACAACCTTACGGGCAAGGATATTTCCGTAGAGGAGCTTGCCGATATTTTTAAGGAGCTTGAAAAGCTCGACGCGGAAAATATAAACCTTGTAAACCCGACGCATTACGTTCCGCAAATTCAAAAGGCGTTCGAGCTTTACCGCCCGAATATCCCCGTGGTTTATAACAGCGGCGGCTACGAAAAGATTGAAACGCTTGAAATCGCCAATACTTTTACCGACGTGTATATGCCGGATATGAAATTCTATTCAAACAAGTTATCGGAAAGATACACGGGTATAAAGAACTATTTCGAGGTGAATTCAAAAGCCGTCGAATTTATGATAAAGTCCCGTAAAACGCAGGTTATAGACGGTATTATGAAGCGCGGCGTTATAGTAAGGCATTTGATTTTACCTCTCTCCACGGACGATTCGATAAAGATTTTGGAGTGGTTTAAGCAAAACGGCGGAGACGCGTATTTTTCGCTTATGGGGCAGTATACGCCGTACGGAAACATTTCCGAATTCAAGGAGCTTCAGCGCAGGCTTACCCCGCGCGAATATAAAAAGGTGCGCAATTATTTGTTCGACAGCGGAATTGAAAATTATTATTTGCAGGATTTGTCTTCCGCAAGCGAAAAATTCATTCCGAAATGGGATTTTTAGGGAGAAACAAACACTTGCGTTTATCTGCTGTTTATGTTAAAATAAAACAATGGAAATAAAAACCGAGGGGTTAATTTTCGGCGGGGAACGCGTTGCCGTCGCTCTGTCCGGAGGGAAAGACTCCGTTATGCTTTTTAATATCCTTTGCGAAAAAGAAAAGGAGCTTAATATCCGCGTTTTTGCTATAAACGTCGAACACGGCATTCGCGGGGAAAGCTCTGTTTCAGACAGCCTTTTTGTAAAGAAATTGTGCGATAACGCGGGAAAAAGGCTGTTTTCTTATTCGGTGGATGTGCCCTCTTACGCAAAAGAGCAGAAGATGAGCCTTGAAACCGCAGCGAGAGAGCTGAGGTATAAATGTTTTTTTAAGGCGATAGAAGAGGGACTTTGCGATAAAATAGCCACCGCGCACCATGCCGACGACGATGCCGAGTCCGTTCTTTTAAATATATTCAGGGGAACAGGTGCCTCAGGACTTAGCGGCATTGCGGAAAGTTCTTACGGCGGAAAGATAATAAGACCCATGCTTTCGGTTACGAGAAGGCAAATAGACGCCTATATCGCGCAAAAACAGCTTGATTTTGTTACGGACGAAACGAATTTCGACGACGATTATTCCCGCAATTATCTGCGCAACAGGCTTATACCGGATATAGAAGAGAGGTTCCCCGATTTCAGGTCTGCCCTCAGAAGGCTCGGCAGGATTTGCAAAGAAGAGGACGATTTTATTCTGTCCCTTGCAAACGAGTATATAACCGTTCCCGAGGAAGGCGAGGCGCGCATAAAAATCAATACGGACGAAAAATTCCGCGCAGTGATGCTTCGCGCCGCAATAGAGGGCATGAAAAAAGCCGGAATGGTAAAGGATTATGAGGCTACCCATGCCGAAGCTATCCTTTCGCTTATGAAAAACTCGGTGGGCGCGTCGTTGGATTTGCCGCACGGGTTTGCAGCCACTCGGAGCTATTCGGATGTAATTATTCGCAAAAAGAAAAAAGCCGAAAGTTTTTCTTTCCCGTTTTCGGAAGGGAAATTCGACCTCGGCTACGGCGTTCTGACCATTGAAAAAGTAAGCTTGCCCGAAGCGGACGCGAGCAAATTAATCACCTTTTTCGCGCAGGAAAAGCTTAAAGGCGTTTTATATGCGGGGGATTGCCCGATGCTTTATAAGGCGGTTATCAGGAACAGGCGGCAGGGCGATAGGATAAGAAAATTCGGCGGCGGCGAAAAGAGCCTGAAAGAATTTTTGATAGATAAAAAGATAGAGGGCGGGGAGAGAGAATTTCTGCCCGTATGCGCCGTTGACGGCACAGTGTTGTTTGTTGCCGGGGTGGAAGTTTCTTCGCTTGTCAGGGCGGAGGGCGAAACGGCTTACAGAATTACTTACGAAAAAAATTTTCCTATAAAGGAGTAACTTTTTATGTACAGCATGTATGACGATCTCGAATACATAATGATCGACAAAAAAACTATCGAAAAGAAGGTTGCGGAACTTGCGGCTAAGCTTGACGAGGATTATCGCGATAAAAATCCCGTTCTCGTTTGCATTCTTAAAGGGTGCGCGCCGTTCTTCACCGACCTTATAAGGGCAATGAAGATTCATCTTCAGATTGATTTTATGGCTATTTCAAGCTACGGTTCCGGTTCGTCCACGTCCGGTCAGGTCAAGATGAACAAGGACCTCGACAAGTCCATTGAAAACCGTCACGTTATCATTGTTGAGGATATTATGGACAGCGGTTACACGCTTTCTTATCTTAAAAGAATGCTTCAGTCCAGGAACCCCGCTTCGCTTAAAATTTGCGCGTTGCTCGATAAGGTTGCTCGGCGCGAAGTTGACATTACGCCCGATTACAAGTGCTTCGATATAGGCAACGAGTTCGTGGTCGGCTACGGGCTGGACTATGCGGAGAAGTACAGAAATTTGCCCGAAATAGGTGTTCTTAAACGCGAAATCTACGAAAAGTAAGCGGTGTACCACCGCGGGTATGTATCTGAGAGACTTTGAGGTAGGAGTTGCGTTTCTTCCACTTTCGATGTTTGGTGAAACATTTTTTTTATTAAATGGTTTTACCACCGCAGGCAAGTATTCGAACGGTGTACCACCGCAGGTATGTATCCGAGGAACTTTGAGATAAGAGTTACTGCCCTTTCGCTTTCGGGGTTTGGTGAAACAGTTTTAATTTTTTGGAGACGGAATATTCCCGTCGGAAAATTTTAGCGGAAGTAATTAATTATTGCTCTCCGCTTTTTTATTTTTATTTGCGGCGAAAAAAGGTACGAGACCCGCCCGATATAAATTCGGGCGGGTCTCGCTGCATTTTTCAAATGAATCCCTATGGATTCCATAAGCAAATTGCCAAATTCACGTTGCCGTTTTCGTCAAATACAACGCCTTCATCTTCCAGCAGTTTTCGTTGTACTTCCAAGCCGCCGAACACGAAGCCGGGGGCTAATCTTCCGTTTCTGTTTACCACGCGGTGGCAGGGGATAACTCCCGGAAGTGGATTGTTGTGCAGGGCGTAGCCTACCACTCTCGCCGCCCTCGGGTGACCTATCATTGCGGCGATCTGCCCGTAAGTCGCAACTTTTCCGACGGGTATCCGCATAACCGTTTTGTATATTTCTTCAAACATATATAGTACTCCTTTTTATCGTTAATGTGCGAAACAGGGCACTTTTTTATTCTCGTATATAGTATACTTCCTTTTAAAACAAAAAGCAACAAGTTTTTATTTGAAGAAAATTTTATTATTGGGAGTAAATTCTTTTTCCGTTGCTTTTACCGTTGCAATTCCGAAGCCCGCGCACGGGATTATGAAAAAATCAAAAAAGTAAATGAAAAATTCGTTTATCCCCTTGCGAAAAAAGTTCCGTTATGATATACTGAATAAAGTTTGTATTATTAAATGTTGTTTGTGGGATTTTGTTCCTTATAATTAACGGCAACTATATTTTTACGAGGGAAAACATGGCGGTAGGATTTAATAACGATTTATATTTGAAAAAGCAAGCCGAAAATATTTTAAAACGCATCCGAAAGTTTGATAATAAACTCTATCTCGAATTCGGCGGAAAGATTTTCGACGACCTTCACGCGGCAAGAATTTTGCCCGGGTTCGACCCGAACGTCAAGACGAAGATGCTCCTTTCCATAAAGGACAAGGTGGAAATAATCTTCTGCATAAGCGCAAAGGCGATAGAGCAGAACAAGAGACGTGCGGACTTCGGCATAACTTACGACGCCGATCTTATCCGCCTTGTGGACAGCCTCAGGGAAACCGGGCTTTACGTGAGCAGCATAGTCATTACGCAATTTTCGGGGCAGCGTGCGGCGGAACTTTTCAAAAATAAGCTTGAACGCAGGGGTGAAAAAGTTTACGTTCATACGCTCACCAAAGGGTATCCCAACGACGTTGACTTAATTGTCAGCGACGAGGGCTACGGCGCTCAGCCTTACATAGAAACAACAAGACCGCTCGTCGTCGTGACCGCACCCGGTCCAGGCAGCGGAAAGCTTGCTACCTGTCTCAGTCAGCTTTACCACGAATATAAACGCGGGGTAAAGGCGGGCTACGCAAAATATGAATCTTTCCCTGTGTGGAATCTTCCGCTCAATCATCCGGTAAATATTGCGTATGAAGCGGCTACGGTTGACCTTCAGGATTTCAATATGATAGACCCCTTCCATTATGCCGCATACGGCGAAACCACGGTCAATTACAATCGTGACGTTGCCGTTTTCCCTGTGGTAAAGAATATTCTTTCCAAAATTCTCGGGGAGGACGTCTATCAATCGCCTACGGATATGGGCGTTAATATGATAGGCTACGCTATTTCGGACGACGATGTGGTGCGCGACGCTTCCAACCAGGAAATTATCCGCCGTCATTATCAGACGCTTTGCGATTACAAACTCGGCAGAGTAAGCGAAGAATGCGTTAACAGAAGCGAAATTCTTCTTAAAAATGCGGGTCTTACCAAGGAGGACAGAAAAGTTGTTCTTCCCGCACTCAAAAAACAGCATCAACGCGGCGTTCCCGCTTGCGCGCTCGAACTGCCGGACGGCTCGGTAGTCCGCGGCAGAAATACTTCGTCAATGAAAGCCACCGCCGCGGTAGTCATAAACGCAATGAAAAAATATTGCGGAATAAAGCAGGACATGAAATTGATTTCGCCCATCGTAATTGAGCCGATAATCAGAATGAAAGAGCAACTGCACGTCAAGGAAACCGCGCTTACGCTGGACGAAACGCTTCTCGCGCTTGCCGTTTCCACGCCGATGAACACCATGATAGCAGACCTTATGAGCAAGCTCCCCATACTTTCGGGTTGTGAAGCCCACAGTACGGTAATGCTTGTCGAAAGCGAGCTTCAGGCATTCAGAAGGCTGGGTATAAGGATTACCTGCGAACCCGAATACGCGGTTAAAGAGTGACGGGCTAAATTAAATATTAAGTAAATAAAGACCTCCGTTTTGCTAACAAGCGGAGGTCTTTCTTATGTGTAAATTTACGGTTTATGCGCGATATACGCGGGTAATTTAAATTTTATTGTTTTGTTCCAAAGTCTTGCCGAAAGGTTTTAACCCAAAAAGCTTTTTAACCGATAATAGTGGAAACGAAATCGCTGTACTTTGCAGTAATGGTTTCGATTGTTTCGGGAAGGAGGGGATTTGCAAGTCCCGTCGGCATATATACTTCGGAAAGATAATGACCTGCCCCGTATGAAACCACGTTGAGATATGTGTTAACGGGGTCGGCAGCCATCCATATTTCGGAAGCGAAAACCATGGAAACGGCATAGCTTATGCAGTATGCGGGCGCCTGGAATAAATGCGGAATGCTGTAATAATTTCCGCCTGCGTTGCTGAACCAGTAAGTGTCGCAGGCTTCTTCAAAGGTCTTGTTGAAAAACTCTTCGGAAAGGAGATCTGCCTGAGCGGAGTATACTTCGTACTCAAAGCTGTCTATAAGGCTTTGGTACAGCATTGCCGAAAGCGAACTGTAAACAAGGTAGTACGCGTATGAATTGTAATATTCGCCCGAGCCGTATCTTTCAAAAGCCTTTTTAACTGCGGGCAGAGAGATAAGCTCGAAGCCTTGAGAATGCGTTTCCAACAGGTCGTAATTGTAAATATTGCCGTTACCCGCCTTGCTTTCGTCCTCGCCGAAAATCGCGTTGTAGTGACCGAATTCATGCAGAATAGTGTTTAAATCGTCTGTAAAGACGCCGCTCGGATTGATAAACATGAACCCGTCCCCGTATTGATAGAACTCGGTAACGTAGCTCGTGTTCGCCTTGTTTTCGCTCTGTGTAAAGTCGTACAGATTGTACTTCATCATGTACTGCCAGGAAGAATGAATTTCCGTAGAAGTTTCCGCGATAATAGCAGAAGCGTATTTTTTAAGAGAAGCTTCATCCGTCCTTGGAGACGTGCGGGTGAAAGAGCTGTCTTTCAATCTCTGCATAACGGGTTTTACGTAGGTTACGACGGCTTCACGCAAAGCTTTTGCATCGTCGGGGGTGTAGTCCCTGCCGTAAATTTCCGCATAGGCGTAGTCCATATAGTTTTCGTAGGGCTTTCCGTCGGCGTCCGTGTAAAGCGAAGCGATTTGGTTCCTCACGGTGATAAGTTCTTTATAAATAGCCGCAAGATTTGCACCGTTGCCGGCGGGCACTTCTGCCGAATATCTGCTTTCAAGTTCGGTCTCCCTCGCTTCGAGGGCGAGAAGCTCTTCCGATTTAACGTCGTAATCGAGCATTCTGTCTATATAGTCCTGTCCGAGCTGGCTTGCGAGAAAATCCTTATACGAGGACGAGCATAACGTCTTTTCCATTTCCAAAACGGAATTCTGAAGGGTGTTCGCGTATTTGGAAATATATTCGTACCTCTCCTTGTTGGCGGTGTTCGTGACGTCCTTGTTGTACTCTATAGAAGCCACCGTGAAAGAGGTCAGTACGCTGTAGTAGTCGTTCAGCACTGAAGCCCTCGCAACCGTAAGTTTTGTTTGCTGGTCGGGCGTTTCGGCAATCTCCAGAACTTTTTCTATGTTCGAAGAGATGGTTTTTTCGTCCGGAGCGACGTAAGCCCTCTGAGAGTATGAAGGCACTCTGTTCATGCCGATTATCGCGGAAATCAATCCGCACCCGTACGAACTGCCGAGTAAAATTATAGCCGCAATTAAAATCGGTAAAATCGTTTTTCTTAAAAGTTTCATACGAACCCTCTTGAACTGCCTGCGAAAAATGCTTAATACATACTCGTGCGAAAACCTCGTCGTATGAGTGCAAAGCCGCGGCAGTTATCTTAATATACTCATATAATATTTAATTATGTCCGTTTTGTCAAGTAGTTTTGTCTGATAAAGAATGGCGGCGGACGTACGGATTTTTGCCTTCGATTAAAGCCCTAATGCGCCGTAAAGCTAAAAAATACGAAAAAGGGTGGAGTTTTCCTCTGCAAAACGATTGTTTTTTAGAAAATAATAGTGTATAATAAATAAAAAAGAAATTTGTTCGGAGGGCATTATTATGACCAGAATTAAAACCGTTGCCGTTCCCGCTAAAAGAGAATCCGTCGGATGCGGCGAATGCAGAAGCACCTGCCAGTCCGCTTGCAAAACAAGCTGCACGGTAGGCAATCAGTCCTGCAAAAAGGTTTCCAGAGAAGGCAAAATAGAAGAAAACAAGTAAAAAACTAAATTTGCTCGGTTTCGGGCTTTTAAAAGATTAAAGGGCGGAGGAGTGTTTTTTCACTCCTCGCTTTTTAGTTGCGGGGTTTTTATCCCGTTTTAAATTTATATCGGGAGTTTGATTTTAATGGTTCACACCTTTGAAGTAGACGGAAAATATTATCTGTTCGACGTGGAAAGTTCTGCGCTGCACGTTTGCGACGCGCTCACTCAGGAAGTTATAAAAAAGATGCAGAATCTCCCTTACAACCTTGACGGGGCAGACCCGCTCGCCGTGAGCGAAATTGAAAAAGATATCACGGAATTGCGCGAAAAAGGCTACTTATTTGCGCCGAGGACTGCAGTGGCGCCAGCAAAGAGCGAGCATCTTAAAGCGCTTTGCCTGCACATTTGCCACGACTGCAATATGCGTTGCGCGTACTGTTTTGCATCCGAAGGCACTTACAAGGGCGCTCGTCAGATGATGAGCGAAGAGGTCGCAAAAAAGGCTATAGATTTCCTTATTGATAATTCGGGCAAGAGGGGTATTCTCGAAGTGGATTTCTTTGGCGGCGAGCCGCTTATGAACATCGGCGTTGTCAAAAAAACGGTTGAGTACGCCCGCGAGCAAGGCAAAAAACACGGTAAAACTTTTTTGTTTACAATGACCACGAACGGAATCCTTCTCGACGGAGAAATCGCGGAGTGGTTAAATAGGGAAATGGAAAACGTGGTTATGAGCCTTGACGGCAGGCGCGAGGTAAACGACGCGATAAGAAAAACCGTCAACGGAAAAGGTTCATACGACATTATAGTGGATAAATTTCGCCGTTTTGTGGAAAAGCGCGGAAACAAAAGCTATTACATACGCGGAACGTTCACTAACAAGAATCTCGATTTCGGCAAGGATATAGAGGCAATTGCAGATCTCGGCTTCAAGGAAATTTCCATGGAACCGGTGGTTCTGCCCAAGGACAACCCGCTTGCCATTCCGGACGAAGCTCTCCCCGCGATAAAGGAAGAGTACCGCAGACTTTCGAAAGAATATCTCAAAAGGAAAAAAGAGGGCAGAGGTTTCAACTTCTTCCATTTCGTAGTGGATATAGAGGGCGGCCCGTGCCTTAACAAAAGGGTTAACGCGTGCGGTGCCGGCAACGAATATCTTTCGGTCACCCCGAACGGCGATTTGTATCCCTGCCACCAGTTTTCGGATAACCCCAAATTCCTTATGGGAAATGTTTTCGAGGGGAAAATTAATCCGGAAATACGCTCGATATTTAAAAATTCAAGCTTGTTCACCCGTGAAAAGTGCGGCGAGTGCTTTGCCCGTTACCACTGTTCGGGCGGCTGCGCGGCGAACAATTACAACTTCAACGGCGACGTAAACAAGCCTTTCGAGCAGACCTGCGAAATGATGAAAGCGAGGTTGGAGTGCGCTTTGCATATACTTTCGGAAACGAAAAATCAGCAGAAAAACAACGACTGAAAGCTTGTTTAACGTGAGAAAAAGGGGACTTATTCCTTAAAAAGTTTAAAGGAGAGGAAATAAAATGATTGAACCTAAATTCGGCAGAGGCGTTTACGTGTCCGCATTCGCGCATATTTCGGGCGACGTGGAGATAGGCAACGACTGTAGTTTCTGGCCGGGCGCGTCCGTACGCGGTGACAGAAGCAAAATAGTGATAGGCGAGGGCAGCAACGTTCAGGATAACGCTACCATTCACTCGGAGGCGGACTCGCCAGTAACAATAGGCAAGGGAGTGACCATAGGGCACAACGCCATAGTTCACGGCGCGGTCGTGGAGGATAACGTGATTATCGGAATGGGCGCCATAGTCCTCGATAAGGCGCATATAGGCAAAAACTGCATAATAGGCGCCGGCGCGGTAATAGGCGGAAGAAAAGATATACCCGAAGGCTCCGTGGTAGTCGGCAATCCTTTTAAAATACTCCGTCAGGTCACCGAAGCGGAGATCGCGCACATACGCGAAAACGCCGAAGAGTACGTTTCTTCTTCCAGAGAATACGCGGAAACGGGCAGATAAAAAAGCCGCTTCCCCGGGCAAAAAAGAAAGGTTTTGAATTTTTTTTAAAAATGCAATTTTTTTTTAACGAAACCGCGGAAAAATCATTGACAATAATTTATTATATATATATAATTATTAAGTGCAGTTTTGTAAAATGCCGATCGGTAACTTGCCGCTCGTGCGCGTGAAATTGCATATACGAAAAGACATTTGCCGTAACTAATGCGGCAGGAGGCAACAATGAGTAAAGGGAAATCAGTAACTCTACTTTCCATACTCCTCGTTATCGTGATTGCTCTCAGCGTTTTGTGTTTTGTTCCGTTCGAAGTACCCGGCGTATTCAACGGACAAACTTACACATGGCGCGGTATTGCGAACACCATTAAACAGGGTATTGATCTTAAAGGCGGCTATTACGTGGTTCTTTCGGCCGAAGCTGTCGACAGCGAACAAACAGCCGATATAAACAACGCGGTAGTAGTACTTCGTAAAAGACTTGACAGCAAGGGCTATACCGAAGCTACCATCACTACTCAGGATACCGCTACTGCAAATCCTAAAATAAGAATTGAAATTCCTGAAGTTGATAACGCAAACGAAATCCTTCAGGTAATCGGTTCTACCGGCGAACTTAGATTTACCGACAGCGGCAACACCAAAACTTACCTCACCGGCAGCGACGTTGTAAGCGCGAAGGTTTCCATGAACGATTCGGGCAAATACATAGTCGCGTTGACGTTTACTGCGGAAGGCGGTAAAAAGTTCGCTTCGGCTACCGAAGAACTCACAGGAAAGACTATGAATATTTACCTCGGCGATCAGCTTCTCTCTTCGCCTACCGTAAATACGAAAATAACGGGAACTACCGCTTCCATCGAGTCGTACGACACGTATGACGAGGCTGACGCTATCGCGTCGGTTATCGACAGCGGTAAACTTCCTCTCGAATTCTCCGTAAGCGAAGCGCAGCTTATCAGCGCGTCGCTCGGACAGGACGCCCTTAAAAACAGCCTTATCGCCGGCGCTATCGGTCTTGCGATCATCTTCGTGATAATGATAGTCTGCTACGGCGGATTAGGTTTCCTTTCCTGCATAGCGCTTTACATCTATACGCTTGTATTGATTATGCTCCTTGCGTTCATCCCCGGTATACAGCTTACGCTCCCGGGCATCGCGGGTATTCTTCTCAGTATAGGTATGGCAATCGACGCGAACGTAGTCATCTTTGAAAGAATTAAAGAAGAATACGCCGCAGGCAAGACGGTAACCGCAGCTATTCAAGCGGGCTTCAACCGTGCGGTAATCACCGTTATAGACGCGAACGTAACCACTATAATAGCGGCAATCGTTTTGTGGATAATCTGCCCGGGTTCGGTAAAAGGCTTTGCCATCACGTTGTTCATCGGCGTACTTTTATCCATGGTAACGGCTATATTCGTAACCCGTTGGCTTATCAAGTTGTTCCGTCCTCTTACCAAAAAGGAAAAGGAAGCTAAGTTCCTCGGTTTGAAGAAGAAGGAGGCTGCAAATGACTAAGTCCGTTAAAATTGTAGAAAAGAGCAAAATATTCTTTATTATAAGCGCGGTAATCATTATCGCGGGCATAGTTCTTCTGTTTATACCCGGTATGAACCTCGGTCTCGATTTTACCGAAGGCGCTACCATTCAGGTTAATATGAACTTTGCCGCGGAAGACTCGGAAGCCAATGCTTACTGCGAAAACATCAAAAACTTTATCGAAGCCGACAACACCGAAGGTAAGTTCAGCGTAGAAAGCACGCGTACCACCAAGAGTTCGGACGGAAAGTTGATTTTGCAGTTCAACCTTAACTATTTATATAACGGCGAATCTTTGCCGAGCGGCGAGTTCGCGGATAAACTCGGCGACGAGAAAAACGGTCTTATAGCCGCTATACTCACGCACATCAACGAAAACGAAGGCGACTTTATCAAGCACGAAGCTCCCGAAGGCAAGTTCGTAAACGAAGATAACTCCGGCATTACGTACTCTTTGACTTCGCCCGACGCTACGAAATCACTTACGACCAAGGCTTTAATAGCAATCGTTGTAGCTATCGCGGCAATGCTCGTTTACATCGCTATAAGGTTTAAGTTCGTTTCCGGCGTAGCTGCCGTTATCGTTCTTATTCACGACGTAATGGTGATGTTAACCCTTACCACGGCTTTCCAGATTAAGGTAAACACCACGTTCATCGCAGCGGTAATCACCGTTATCGGTTACTCAATCAACGCTACGATTATCGTATTCGACAGAATTAAAGAAAACCTTCAGAAGTATGAGGGCGCGGGCATGTCGGATGCGGAAATCGCAAATATGTCTATCGCTCAGACTCTTCGCAGAACGATATTCACTACGGTTACAACCCTCGTTATGATAGTACTCGTTGCAATTCTCGGCGTAGACACGATAAGAGAATTTGCATTGCCTATCATATTCGGTTTGCTTTCGGGCGTATATTCCGCAATAATACTTTCAAGCTGCATCTGGGTTCAGATAAGAAAAATCGCAAAGAAAGCGAACAAAAAAGGCAAGAAAGAAGGCTATCAGAAATACGCAAAAGAAAAGAAGATAGAAGCGTAATAAAACTTTACGCGTCCGTCTGAAAAGCGTTTGTAAAATATAAGGGCGAGAACAAATCCTCGCCCTTTTTCATTAAAAGGCATAAATTAAATTTCGCCCGCAATTCGGGCAATAATAAAAAGGAGGCAAGCGTAAACAATGATTGTAACGAAAACCCAACCGGGGCTTGAACAACTTAACATAGTGCGTTCGCTTGCCGAGCGTTCGGGCATATCTTTCGCGCTTGCAAAAATACTCTGGTCGCGCGGGGTGAATACCGTAAACAAGGTAAAGCGTTTTCTTTCGCCCGGCAAGGAATATTTTACTTCTCCGTTTTTGTTTAAGGGAATGGAGGAAGCCGTCGAACGCATAGAATTTTCCCGCGATATGGGCGAAACGATAGTCATCTACGGCGATTACGACGCCGACGGAGTTTGCGCTACCACCGTTCTTTATTACGCGCTGAAAGAATACGGTATAGAAAACGTTTTCCCCGTTCTCCCGGAGAGGGCAGACGGGTACGGGCTTTCCGAAGAGCTTATCGATAAGGTTATGGAGGAATACAATCCCGACCTTATAATAACCGTGGACTGCGGCATAAGCGGCTTCAAAGAAGTCGATTATATAAAGGATTTAGGGGTGGAAGTTATAGTTACCGACCACCATGAACTCCCCGAAATATTGCCCGATTGCACTACCATAAACTGCAAATTCCGGGATCAGGAATACGAATTCGACAGTCTTTGCGGGGCGGGCGTTGCGTTCAAACTCGCAACCGCGCTTATCGGAACAAAGGCTTATAAATATCTGGATTTAGTCGCGCTCGCCACCGTAGCGGACAGCATGCCGCTCATTGACGAAAACCGCGACATTGTTTACGAAGGGCTGAAAATACTCAGAAGCCCGTCGGTGAGAACGGCGTTTAAAGAACTTATAAACGCCGCAAAATTAAAGGAAATAAATTCTACTTCGCTTGCGTATACCATCGCGCCGAGGATTAACGCCGCAGGCAGAATGGGCAACGCCGCTTGCGCGCTGAAGCTGTTTTTAAGCGAAAGCCCGTCCGAAATATTCGAGCTTGCCGCAAAACTTTGCGAATACAACATAGCAAGACAGGTTGACTGCGACGAACTCTACCGCTCGGCGAAAGAAAAATTGCAGAAAAAGGGCGCGTACAAGCGTATAATTATTCTGGAGGATGCTTCGTGGAAGAACGGGCTTGTCGGTATTGCCGCGGCTAAACTCGTCGAGGAATACAGCCGCCCCGTTATAATGTTCGTCAATAAGGACGGCGTGCTTCACGGCTCGGCAAGGAGCGTGGAGGACGTAAACATTCTCGACGCAATCACCGCAAACAAGGAATACCTGACCGAATTCGGCGGGCACTCTCAAGCGGCGGGCGTGACGCTCGATATAGAAAACCTTCAGGCTTTCGAGGACGGAATGAACGCGTACCTTTCGGAAAAGTATCCGAGCGACGTTTTCTTTCCGAAACAGGAAGTCGAGGATTATGTGGACGAAGTGTTTAAGCTCTCTTTTGCGCGGGAACTTATGCAGCTCGAACCGTTCGGAACGGGCAACCGCAGACCGCTTTTCGCTCTCGAATGCGACGCTGTAGAACCTCGCCAGTTAAAGGACGGGTCTCCGCACGTGTCGTTTTCCACCGGCGTTATCGATTTGCTTTACTTTAACGGCGAAAAAGAAAGCTCGCTGCTGCGCGCTCCGGTAAAGAAAACCATTGTTTTCGAGCCGAGTATTTCCTATTACGGCGGAAGGGAGAGTCTGAGGGGCTTCGTTAAATATTACGAGGCGGAAGTTAAACCTAACGGCGAGCTGAGTGCGGATTTATTCACCGCAAACCTTACAAACATAGCGGCGGACGGGGAAGAGGCGAATGCCGTTACCCTTACAAAAGAACAGACGGACGAATTGATTGAAAGAGAATCCGCCTGCCCGTACGGAACGATGTACGTCGTAAGCTCGCTTAAAACGCTCGAATTCTTCCCGCAGGTCAAGAATTTACCGTTGTACCTTTCTTATCCGAGGGTTAAAAATCTCGGCAACTGCGTAGTGGCGGTATTGACGCCCGGCGGAGCGGAGGGCTTCAGAAACGTAGTTTATCTCGATGCGCCTATGTATAAACCCGTAAGCGTTGCGGGCGCAAAGGTGTTCGTAAACGTAAGTATACGAGCAAGCGAATTTCTCCCGGATTTAACCCCCACGAGGGCTGCCGTCGGCGAGGTGTTTTCTGCAGTGAAAGGGCTTGATAAAAAGCACGCCTACACCCCGTCGGATTTATTCTTCCTTTTGGGAGAAGACGCCTATATCTCACGTTATCAACTGATTTTTGCCGTAAAAGTTCTTGAAGAGCTGGGCATAATTACGTTCAGAAACGGCAGAATGGTATATGACAGAAATATACGTGCGGACATAAATAAATCTAAAATTTTCAAAACGATAGAACATTTGATCGAACTTGCTTAACGGACGGAAAAGGATATATGTACGAAGTACTTGAAACAATTCAGACAACCTATTCGGGAAAAGAAGCGGAAATATTAACCAAGGCTTTTTACTTTGCCAAGGAGGCGCACGCCAACCAGAAGAGGGCTTCGGGCGAGGAGTACTTTACGCACCCCTGCGCGGTAGCTCAGATTTTGATTGACCTCGGAATGGATTGTTCTACGATAGCGGCGGCGTTTTTGCACGACACCATCGAGGATACCTACGTTTCCGAAGGGGATATAAAGAAGGAATTCGGCGACGAGATTCTTCAACTCGTTCAGGGCGTTACAAAACTTGAAAAAATAGAGTTCAAATCGCACGAGGAAGAGCAAGCCGAAAACTTCAAAAAAATCTTCGTTTCAATGGCGAAGGACATAAGGGTTATAATCATAAAGCTTGCGGACAGACTGCACAATATGCGCTCGCTCAACTTCCTTTCCAGCGAACGCCAACAGCGCATATCGAGGGAGACGCTCGACATATACGCGCCGCTTGCTGGCAGGCTCGGTATATCGCAGATAAAGTGCGAATTAGAGGACTTATGCCTTAAATACCTTGACCCCGAAGCGTATGAATTTCTCGCTTCAAACATCAACAGCAAGCTTGTCGAACGCAGGAAATTCGTGGATTTCGTTATAAAGGAAATACAGGATATTCTCAAAGAATCCAATCTGCAGGGGGAGGTTTTCGGCAGACCGAAGCACTTCTATTCCATCTATAAAAAGATGAAAAACCAGGGCAAAACCCTTGACCAGATTTATGACCTTACCGCGTTAAGAGTAATAGTAAACGAGATCGACGAGTGTTACGAACTCCTCGGGAAAATCCATAAAAAGTGGAAGCCCATTCCGGGAAGAATAAAAGACTATATAGCGATGCCAAAACCGAATATGTATCAATCGCTGCACACAACGGTCGTTACGGATTTCGGTCAGACGTTTGAAATTCAGATAAGAACCAAGGAAATGCACCGCATGGCTGAATACGGTATCGCGGCGCACTGGAAATACAAGGAAAACAAAACGGTTGAGGACAGCTTCGACACCCGCCTTTCCTGGATACGCGAGGTTATGGAATGGCAGGGCGGTGTTAAAGACAGTAAAGAGTTTTTGGAATCCCTAAAAGGTGACGTTTACAGCAGCGAGGTGCTTGTGTTTACCCCGAAGGGCGAAGTTAAAAGCCTTGTCAAGGACGCCACGCCAATAGACTTTGCTTACAGCGTTCATACCGAAGTCGGGCATCATTGCGTCGGCGCAAAGGTCAACGGCAAAATGGTTCCGCTTAACACCACGTTGCAGACTGGCGACGTAGTGGACATTATTACGTCGAAGAACTCCAAAGGCCCCTCCTGGGACTGGCTTAAAATTGCAAAAAGCGCGGGCAGTAAGAATAAAATTCGTCAGTTCTTCCGCCGCGAAATGCACGACGAAAATATTAAAATAGGTAAAAGCATGCTCGAAGCGGAGGCACGCAACAAGGGGTACAACTTTGCGGAGCTTCTCAACCCCGTAAGCTTTGAAAGAATACAGAACAAAATGTCTTTCTCCACGCCGGAGGAAATGTATATGGCTGTCGGCGGCGGCATAGTTACCGTTAACCAGGTTCTCGTAAAACTCATCGACGTTGCGAGGAAGGAAACGGCGAAAGACGAATCTAAAAAGATGGTTACCACCCATCACAGGGCTACGGGCGACGTTATAATTAAAGGCGTTGAAGGGCTGCTGATAAGGTTTGCGGGTTGTTGTAACCCCGTTCCCGGCGACAAAATCATCGGCTTCATCTCAAGGGGAAGGGGCGTTACCGTTCACAGAGCGGACTGCCCGAATATGAAAAACGAAACTCCCGACAGAATTGTTGAGGCTGTCTGGTCGGGCAAGGCTGGCAGCGACTACATTGCGAGCATAGAGATTCACGCTGACGAGCGCGCGTCCGTGCTTCAGGTCGTCGCGGGAATTTGCGCTCAGCTTAACTTGTTTATCACGTCGGTGAACGGGCGTATAGATACGAAGCTGAGAATGAGCATTGTGGATATGACTATTCGTCTTAACACGGCCGCTGACCTTGACGATTTAATAAAAAAGATTTCGGCGGAAAAGGGAATAATAGAAGTATTCCGCGTATAGCGAAAGGAAAAAACAAATGCAATATCAAGTATTTTCGGACGGGCTTTTAAACTCCAACACCTACCTTGTTTTCGACGGGCGCGACGGCGTTGTTATAGACGCGGGAGTGCCGTTTTCTTCGGTGGAAAAAAAGACGAGGGAACTGAATATAGAAATACGCGCCCTGCTTTTAACTCACGGGCACATAGACCACATCGCTTATGCCGAAGAATACAGAAAAGCGGGTATTCCCGTCGGCATAAATAAAAGAGAGGAATATATGCTCGCACCATGCCGCGACAATCTCGCAAAGTACATCGGCATTAAATTCGACGCCAGTAAAGCGGATTTTGTTTTTAACGGCGGGGACGAATTGTCGTTCGGGAACCTAAAAATCAAAGTCATATTGACCGCGGGGCACACGGCAGGCTCTTGTTGCTTTTTAGTCGATAACGTGTGTTTTACGGGGGATACGCTGTTTTGCGGAGGAGTCGGCAGGACGGATTTCCCGACGGGTAGTCACTCCGAACTTATAGAATCCATAAAGAAAAAGCTGTTTGTATTGCCGGACGAAACGGTGATTTGCCCCGGACATAACGAGGAAAGCACCATTCGAGCAGAGAAAGACGGAAACGCTTATTTTACCGAGTGAAAAGGAGAAAAGGCTTTATGTTAAATACGAATGCGGAAGTGTTTTTCCCCGATTTGATGGAAGAAGTAAATCTTTTTCCTGGTGCGGATAATTTTGAAATCACCCATTTAATGTGCGAAAAAGACGGTTTCTTTGAAAATACCGTAACCGTGAAAGGCAAGGAATACGCTTTTAAAAACAAAGCGGAATATAAAAACGAAACGGAGAGAAAAAGGATTGCAAAAAGGTATTCCAAGCTGTCCGTTTATCGCGCTCTGTCCGATTTTACGGGCGAGAAGATGTCATGGGGCGCTCTTACGGGCATAAGACCCGTAAAACTTGCCTACCAACAGGGCGAGGACTTTGAAAATTTCTTAAAAAACGAAATGCTGGTTTCCGACGAAAAGACGGAAATCGTAAAAAAAATAATAGACGCACAAAAGGGAATATACGAGATAAACCGCGAAAACGGGGACTTTTTCGTAGGAATACCCTTCTGCCCGACAAGGTGTTCGTACTGTTCTTTTGTCTCTTCGGAGATAGCAAAGGCGAAGAATTTGCCAGAATACGTTGACGCACTCGTTAAAGAAATACAGGCTTCCAAGCCGATGATAAAGAAACTTAAAAGCATTTACATAGGCGGGGGAACGCCCGTATCGCTTCCGAAAAATTTGCTTATAAAAGTGCTTGACGCGGTAGGCAGAAACACCGCGGGCGTGGAATACACAGTGGAAGCGGGCAGACCCGATTGCATTGACGGCGAAACGCTCGCGCTTTTGAAAGATTACGGCGTGACGCGCGTTTGCGTTAACCCGCAGACTTTTAACGATAAAACGCTTGAACTGCTCGGGCGGAAACATACTGCGGCGGACGTAGTGGAAAAATTTCATCTTGCAAGGGAATTCGGCTTCGATATAAATTGCGACCTTATAGCGGGGCTTCCGGAGGAAACGCTCGACGATTTCAGATACAGCATAGATACTGCGTTGTCCCTTCGCCCCGAGAACGTAACGGTGCACACTTTATGCTTGAAAAAAGGGTCTAAATTAAAGGAAAACTGTTCGAGACTCGGAGAGGGCGAGGTGTCCGCAATGATAGATTATTCCTCGCGGGCAATCATTTCGGCGGGGTATTCTCCTTATTATTTATATCGTCAGAAGTATATGGCGGCTAATCAGGAGAACACCGGTTACGCGCTCCCCGGTAAGGTCTGCGTGTACAACGTGGACGTTATGGAAGAGATTTCCGACAACGTGGCGTGCGGTGCAAACGCTGTTTCCAAAAAGATTTTCCCCGACGAAAACCGTATAGAGCGTTACGGCGCGCCCAAAGACATCGCTACTTACATAGCAAAGATAGACGCGATTATTTCCGAAAAAGAAAAATTGTTCGGTTGCCTTTAAGCCGAGATAGCGTAGAACGCTACACGGCTGCCCGTAAGGCTAAGGGGCGGTAAGTAACTCTACAAAGCGTAGGTTGACATTTGTTTCCGTTGTATTTATAATGGTTTTCGCGAGGTGAAAATTATGAATTCATATGTAACGGGAACTGTAATTAAACAGTTAAGAGAAAAACAAAATTTAACTCAGGCTATGCTTGCGGATATGATTTGCGTAAGCGATAAAACCGTTTCCAAATGGGAGACAGGCAAGGGATTGCCTGATATTTCGCTGCTTTAGCCGCTTGCCGCCGCTCTTCGGGTGTCGGTCACGGAGCTTATTTCCGGGCAGCTGGTCCGTAACACAAACACGCACGGCAATATGTTCAACGCCAAGTTTTACGTTTGCCCCGTGTGCGGAAACATTGTTCTGTCCGTCGGCGAGGGTGTTTTCTCCTGCCATGGAATCGCGCTATCCGCCCTCGATGCGGAAGCTTCTTTTGATGCGGATATTTCGGTCGTAGAGGATGAACTGTTTATTAAAATTCCGCATAAAATGGAGAAAAACGATTATATAAGTTTTATTTGCGGGGTTGCTGCGGACAGGGTTCAGCTTGTAAAGTTGTACCCCGAAGGCAATGCCGAAGCGAGAATAAAACGCTCGGGCGTCAGGTTTATTTACTATTATGATATAAAAAACGGTCTTTACAAACAGACCGTTTCGGGTAAAGTTTAAGGTAATGAGTAACGGAGAAAATTCGTTTACTTTCTCGGCACGGCAGCGGTTTTACGGAAAAAAGAAAAGGTCTCGGGAGGTTTCAAATCCCGAGACCTTTTATAATAAGTTAATTTTAATAATTGTATTTTTTGCGGTTGGCAAGCAGGAAGATAAGCGAAAGAATGAACGCAAATACTTCCGCCACGGTAATAGCAAGCCATATTCCGTCTTTTCCTATTATCAACGGCAGTAAAATAATCGAAGCGGACTGGAAGATTAGCGTTCTCATAAACGAGATAGCCGCAGAAATTCCACCGTTGTTCAGCGCCGTAAAGAAGGACGACATATATATATTGAACCCCGCAAGCGTGAACGCAGCTGCTGAATACAGGAATGCTTTGCATGTTAAATCATACAAATCGGGGTAAGCACCAACGAATATTTTTGCTATAACGGGCGAACAGGTCAGCGCTAAAATAGTCATGCAGACGCCCGTGATACCCATAATGTATATGCTCTTTTTAAGTACGTTGTGCATTTCTTGATGGTTCTGTGCCCCGTAGTTGTATCCCACTATCGGCGCGCAGCCTATGGAATAACCTATGAACGTAGCCACGAAAATAAAGTTTACGTACATTAAAACGCCGTATGCGGAAACGCCGTCCTCGCCGAAATACTTCATCAGCTGAATGTTGTAAAGCATACCGACTATAGAGGACGAAATGTTGCTCATAAGTTCGGAGGAGCCGTTCCAGCAAGCCTGAAGTATAGGTTTGAATTCAGGTTTGGTAAATTTTAACCTGAGCGGACTTTCGTTCGGGCGGAGGAAGTATACGAGCGGAATAGCCGCGCCGAGCACCTGGCTCAAACCAGTTGCCACTGCGGCGCCCGCCACGCCCCATTTGAAAATTCCTACGAAAACTAAATCCAAAACCATATTCGTAACGCCCGCGATAACCGTGACTAAAAGCCCGAAGCGCGGTTTTTCCGCAGCGATAAGAAAACTGTGGAAAACGTTCTGCAACATAAACGGTACGGTAAACGCGATTACTATTACGCCGTACTCAACGCAGTAACCTATCATGTCTTCCGTAGCGCGGAAAAGTATGGATACGGGGCGAACAAAAATAATACCCAGCGCTGTTAAAACCAAACCGAGTACGGCGGTGAATATAATCATCATAGAAAAGTATCTGTTGGCTTTGGGCATATCGCCTTCGCCCATTATTTTGGAAACCAACGCCGTACCGCCCGTACCTACCATAAAGCCCATGCCGCCGAGTATCATTATAAACGGCATAACAAGGTTTATTGCGGCGAAAGCGGTTTTGCCCGCATAGTTGGAAACGAAAATGCCGTCAACCACGCCGTATATCGATGTAAAAATCATCATAATTATCGGCGGATAAACGAATTTTAAAAGTTTTTTCAGCGTGAAATGATCGCCGAGAGTGATAGTGCTTTTGCTCATTTTGTGTCTTCTCCTGTCGTAGAGTAGTATTATAGCCTAATAAAAAATATATGTCAAACTTTATAAAGGATAAAAATATCGATTTATTGATAATTTTAAAAGAAAAAATTATTTTTCGCGCAACTTGGGGGTATAATCGGGGACTATCGTTTTTATTTAGAAACAAAGCGTTGCGACTATTTAAATAAAGCGGCGCGATTGCTATGAAATTCTCTGCTACAGACGTAAAATAAAGTACAAAAACACTTGACAAAAACAGGAATTGATACTATAATATAATCAAAAAATTAAATAAAACAAAAAACCAAATCGATGATTTTTCGGAGAGTAAGTTTATAAAGTAATACGGGTGTTTGCGAATATAATTTCGCATTAAAGCTTCCGCGGCGGTATTTTTCCACTTCGGCGGCAGAAATAAAACCGTTTTTGTTGACGCGCTTTGAAATATCATTGCGCGTTTTGTTTTTGTTTGAAGGAGGTTTTATAATGAAAATCGGCGTAGTGGGCATAATAATCGAGAAGGACAGAAGTATGGCAGAAAGCGTACAAAAGATACTTTCAAGCTTTGCGGATATTATTTTGTCCAGAACGGGACTTCCCGATAAGGATAGCGGCGTTTACGTTATTTCGCTTATAGTAAGGGGCACGAACGAGAGGATTTCCGCTCTTTCGGGTAAGCTCGGAAGGCTTGAAAACGTTACCGTGAAAACTGCCGTGACCGAGTTTGTTGCGGAGTAAAAGTCCCTTATAACACACATTATCTGAATATTTTTACAGGAGAATTTTTTTATGAAGAAATTTTTATCACTGCTTTTTGCAATTGTTTTAATGTTTGCGTTCGCTTCGTGTGAGGATATTCCCGAAGAGAAATTAACTCTTTACGCACCCGACGGCGCACCCGCTTTTGCCGTTGCAAACATTCTCGACAGCGGAAAAATAGGGAACAAAGAAACGGACAGCAGAATTGTTTCCGGCGCGGACCCGATAAAGGTTGCCGTTGCAAACGGCGAGGCGGACGTTGCCGTTATGCCGTTGAACCTTGCGGCTATTCTGTATAACGGCGGGGCGAAAATAAAGCTTGCTTCCGTAAACATTTTCGGCAATTTATATATGGTCGGAAAAACTTCTATCTCGGGTTTAGAAGATCTTAAAGGCAAAATCGTATATAACATCGGCAGAAACGCAACGCCCGACATAACGTTGAAGTATATTTTAAAGCAAAATAACATAGAGTTCGAGGAAAGCGAAACCGCTATTGCCGGCAAGGTTGCGTTCCAGTACGTTTCGGCCGGCAGCGAAATCATGCAGCTTTTCGCAAACGATTCTATAGAATATGCGGTTCTCGGCGAGCCTGCGGTTTCCACCTGCAACCTTTTAAGGGGTACGAGTGTGGTTCTCGACATTCAGGCGGAATGGAAGAAAATATTCGGCAGTTCGTATACTCAGGCGGGCGTAGTGGTCAGCGAAGAGCTTGCCGCGGACAGCGCGTTTGTTTCCTCGCTTCTCTCCGCGCTTAGCGAAAATGAGGAGTTCATCAACAATAACACGGACAGACTTAAAGAGATTTTGCTTGGCAAAGGAAGCACTTCTTTGAACCCCAAGCTTGTCGTTGATGCAGGGCTTATTACCCGCAGCAGCGTAGGCTTCGTAAAGGCAAAAGATGCAAAAACGAAAGTGGAAGAATACTTTAACGCGCTTATGAGTTTTAACGCGAAACTTATCGGAGGAAAACTCCCCGATGAAGGGTTTTATTTGTGAGATTAACCGAGAAAAAGGGCACTTTCGGAGAAAAAACAAAAAAGATTGTCGATTTTTTGCTGCCCGTTTTTACAATAATAATAGTCATCGCATTGTGGTTTGTAGCGGCGTACGCGTACGGGATAGAGCTTATTCTGCCTAAGCCGCAATCGGCTTTCATGGAACTGAAAAATATCCTTTCGACCGGCTCGTTTTGGGTTGCCGCCGGCAATACGCTTTTAAGGGCGATAGTAGCTTTTCTTATAGCGTTTGTGGCGGCGCTCGCCTTCGCTCTGCTGTCAAGAGGTAGTAAGGTTTTCTATAAACTTTTCTATCCGCTCGTGGTGATACTTCGTTCGCTGCCGACTATTTCGGTGATTTTTATATGCTATATCGCGCTCAAAGGGTGGTTCAGAGCGGTGCTTATTGCCTATCTTGTAATTTTTCCCACCCTGTACGCTTCTTTCTATACAGCCCTCGAAAACTGTTCGGGCGAACTGAACGAAGTTGTAACCGCATATAAAATTCCCCGTTTACGCTCGGTCACGAAATACGTGATTCCGTCTGTCGGCGCGTATATGTATTCGGACGTGGTGAACACGCTCAGCCTTACAGTCAAATTGATTATCGCGGCGGAAGCGGTCACCGAGACGGTTTCGAGCATAGGCGGACTTATGGCGGAAGCTAAGTCCTACGTGGATATGGCAAGCATTTTCGCCTACACGATCGTCGCGATAGCTATGAGTTATTTTACCGAAATAGTCATACGGCTGTGCGCTAAACTCGTCAAGGAGGTATCTTTAAAATGCAGGCGTCACTGAGGAACGTAACCAAGAAATATGGCGAAAGAACCGTGTTTTCGGGGCTTAATATAGATTTTGAAGAGGGTAAAACCAATTGCATTTTAGGTCCTTCCGGCTCGGGCAAAAGCACAGTGCTTAACGTTCTTGCGGGGATTACGGACGCGGAGGGAGAAATTATTCGTCCGGAGAAAATCTCCTATGTTTTTCAGGACAGCAGGCTTTTTCCGAATATGACGGTGTGGGAGAATGTGGAGTTTGTGCTCGGCGATATGCCCAAGGATAAAAAGGAAGAGCGCATTAAAAAGCTTCTGGCCATAACCGAAATGTACGACAGGCGAAACGACTTTCCTGCAAAGCTTTCGGGCGGAATGGCAAGGCGCGTTGCGATAGCGCGCGCGTACGCTTATCCGTCGGAACTCATTCTTATGGACGAGCCGTTTTCAGCTCTCGACCCGGCGTTGAAAATGCGGCAGATACGCGTGTATTTATCCCTTTCAGAAATAGACAAAAGGACGTGCGTTTTCGTCACGCACGATATTTCCGAGGCACTCCTTATTTCGGACAGGATATTCGTCCTCGATAAAAACGGAGTGTTAAAGGATAATATCTCCGTAGATATTCCGAAGCACGAAAGAAATTTGTTTTCTTCGGGACAGGAAAAATTAAAGGAAAGGCTCTGGAGGCTCCTTTGCGAATAATCAAATAGCACGATTAATGTGCGAAAAAGGCTATTTATGCAAAATAAAATTATCGCCGCGGCTTAAATTTGTCCGCGGTTTTTTCTTTTTTGAAGCTCGCCGAAAACCGTGCGAAGCGTTTTCGCTTGACAAATAAAATATAATATATTAAAATACAATATAGTTATATTAAGACATATAATTAAATTAAGGCTTTTCGGCTTTACAAAAAACGGAAGTAATAATTTGAAATGATACAAAGAGAAGATATGATAAGAATGCTTTCCCACCCTTCTAAGAGGAAGAGGTTGAAAGCCGCCGCTCTGCTTAAAAAGACAGGGGAGACGGAAGCATTTTCTTCACCCGATGAGAGTGAAAAAATAAATCTGGCTATTCATACGGATTACTCGTTTTCTCCGTATTCGCCGTCGCTTGCGGCGTATATGGCATGCAAAAACGGGCTTGCGCTCGCGGGGATATCCGACCACGACACTCTTTCCGGCGCGGAAGAGTTTAAAAAAGCCACGGCAATTTTCGGTACCGAAGCTACCTACGGCGTTCAGCTCAGGGTAAGGGTGAATTTCGGTAAACCGATAAAGCTTAATAACTTTTACGAAAACAATCTGGCGTTCGTTTCCATAAGGGGCATACCGTACCCGAGCATAAAAAAGCTTAACAAAAAGCTCGGCGGGGTAAGGGCTGCACGTCTTGCGCGCGACAGGGAGATGACCGAAAGGCTCAATGCGAGAATTAAAAAGTTCGGCATGAGCGTGGATTTTGAAAAAGACGTTCTTAAAAACTCTTGCTACAAGGACGGAGGAACCGTTACAGAAAGGCATATTCTGTACGCTTTCGCCAAGCAGATTGTTCAGAAATATCCCACGGCGGAGGAGATAAAAACCTTTCTTAAAGAGGGGGTGAACGTCAATACGGACAGCCGCTTCGACCTTTATCTTTCGGACGTAAAAAGCTCCTATTTCGCGTACGATCTGGTAGATTGTATTAAAAACGAGATACGCTTTTTCTACGTTCCCGCAAGCGACGCAATCGAACTTGCGGAAGCCGTTTCTCTGGCAAAAGAGTTCGGCGGGCTGGTTACGTACAGTTACCTCGGCAACAGCGTAAGAAACATCGACGGAGAGGAGAAGGTTTTCCCGATGGAGGACGGCAATGCGGAGGAAATTATTTCCTTTTTAGCTTCCTCGGGAGTGGACGGCATCGAGTGCGTCATGCCGAATATGACCGACGAACGGTTGGAAATAATAGACGGGCTTGCAGAAAAATACGGCATGTTCGTGTTGCCTTGCTGTGATATAAATTCACCCCGTCAGAAGTTTGACGCGACCGCTTTCGGCTTTACCGAAAACGAGGATAGAAAAAAGAAATACATAAGAAACCTTTGGGCTGTGGCGGGTCACGCCAAAAGCTGCGAATGTTCTCTCGGCGACGGTCTGAATGGCGAAAAGTCCGTGCAGAACAACCCTTCGCTCGAGGACAGACTTACGCTTTATGCGGAAATAGGGAAGCTTAACACAAAAGTTTAACTGAAATAAATCTTGTAAATCGGTTGATTTCGGAGGCAAAAACGATGAAGAAAACTTTGGCTAAAATCAAATATGTTCTTGTTGACCTTGACGGAACGACTTTTATCGGAGATACACCGCTCGGAAACGTTGCGGAAACACTGCAAAAATTGAGGGATGCAGGCAAAAAAATTATTTTTATAGCCAACAATTCTTCCCTTTGCGGGGAAGCTACGGCGGAGAAGCTTGCGGCTCTCGGGCTTTTTCACGAGGAAGATTACGTATACACTTCGGGGCAGTGCGCGGCGGAGTACGTTCATAAAAACTATCCCGAAAAAACCTGCTATATAGTTGGGACTAAACACCTGAAAGAAGAGTTTTTAAGGAACGGTATAACGCTTACGGACGATATGCCGGATATAGCGGTGCTCGGCACGCATACGGAAATTACGTTTGAGGAGATCGCAAAGCTTGTTTATGCAGTCAAGAAGGGCGCGATGTATATCGCCACGCACGGCGACTACACTTTGCTCGGCTATAACGTACCGTTGCCGGACTGCGGCGCGTTCATAAAAATGCTCGAACTCTCTTCGAAGATAAGCCCGGATGTCGTCCTCGGCAAGCCGAACGAATATCTCGGCAAACGCATTATGACTAAGTTCCATTGCAATGCGGACGAAGTTTTGGTTATAGGTGATTCGCTTAAATCGGATATTCAGCTCGGCATAAACTGCGGTTTTTATACGTTGCTTGTGCTTACGGGCGAAACGACCGAAAAGGCATTGAAGCAAAGCGATATAGTTCCGGATTTCGTGCTTCCCACGCTGGACGATATCACAGCTTATTTAGACTGACGCATAGTTGTAAAAGCGCGGCCGATAAAATTCGGGCACGCTTTTTTTATTTGTAAAAGCAATATAAAACAGCCCCCGGAAGCGTTCTGCTCCCGAGGGTTGTTTTTTAATAAGTCGCCTTAAACGCACGTTATCGGCGCTTTTTTTATTTTTATACGGGTTTCACTACAAGGTCGCCGTACTCTTCTGTTACCCTTAAAGTGGTGAAGGGCTGCGGGTTATTTCTTACGATATACTTGGCAAGAAGCGTTTCCACGTTGCTCTGCAAAAATCTCTTAAGAGGTCTTGCGCCGAATGCGGGGTCGAATGCGTTATCCGCAATATACTTCTTTGCGTCCGCGTCTATTTCGAGGTTTATATTCTGCTCCGCAAGGCGTTTCTTTAAGTTCTCGGTGAGAATGTCGAGTATCTTGTATACGTTGTCGCGGGTGAGCGGTTTGTAGAAAATTATCTCGTCAAGCCTGTTAAGGAATTCCGGCTTGAAGGTGCTCTTAAGCAGTTTTTCCACTTCTTCTCTCGCTCCGACGGAGATCTCTCCGTTGTCGGTTATGCCGTCGAGGATATAACCCGCGCCGAGGTTTGAAGTCATTATAATAATGGTGTTTTTGAAATCAACCGTGCGCCCTTGCGAGTCGGTAACTCTGCCGTCGTCGAGTATCTGAAGGAGTATGTTGAATACGTCCGGGTGCGCCTTTTCTATTTCGTCGAACAGAACTACGGAGTAGGGTTTTCTTCTTACCGCCTCGGTAAGCTGCCCGCCCTCGTCGTAGCCTACGTATCCCGGAGGAGCGCCTATAAGTCTCGACACGCTGAATTTTTCCATATACTCGCTCATATCGATTCTTACTATGTTCCTTTCGTCGTCGAACAGGTATTCGGCTAACGCTTTGGCAAGCTCCGTTTTACCTACGCCCGTAGGCCCTAAGAACATAAATGAACCTATCGGTCTGTTAGGATCGGATATACCCGCACGCGAACGGAGAATTGCGTCCGACACCTTTGAAACGGCTTCGTCCTGACCTACTACTCTCTTATGGAGAATGTCCTGCAGGTGCAGAATTTTTTCGCGTTCGCCCTCCATAAGTTTACTGGTGGGGATGCCCGTCCAGCGGGAAACTATCTTGGTGATTTCTTCCTCGGTCACTTCGTCGTGGAGAAGAGTATTAGACGATCCCTTCGCGTTTTGCGTGGCTTTTTGTAAATCTGCCAGCTCTTTTTCAAGACGGGGGAGTTCGCTGTAACGCAACTTTCCGGCTTTTTCGTAATCGGAATTTCTCTCCGCCGTTTCGGCTTCGGAGCGGGTTTTGTCTATTTGTGTTTTAAGTTCTTTAACCCTGTTGATGGAAGCTTTTTCTTTATCCAGCTCGGCTTTCATTTCGGAAAATTTCTCTCTCAGTTCGGCAAGCTCTTTTCTAAGTTCCGCAAGCCTTTCCATAGACAGGTTGTCTTTTTCTTTGGCGAGTGCGGTTTCTTCTATTTCAAGCTGAGTTATCTTTCTGGATAAACTGTCCATCTCGGACGGCATCGAATCTATTTCTGTACGTATCATTGCGGCGGCTTCGTCCACAAGGTCTATGGCTTTATCGGGCAAAAACCTGTCGGTGATGTACCTGTTGGAAAGTGTAGCTGCGGCGATGAGCGCGCGGTCGTGAATTCTTACGCCGTGGAAGATTTCGTATCTTTCTTTAAGACCTCTCAAAATAGAGATTGTGTCGGCGACGCTCGGCTCGTTAACTGTAACGGGCTGGAAACGTCTTTCGAGCGCGGGGTCTTTTTCGATATATTTTCTGTACTCGTCAAGGGTAGTTGCGCCTATGCAGTGAAGTTCGCCGCGCGCAAGCATAGGTTTAAGCAAGTTGCCTGCGTCCATTGCGCCGTCGCTCTTGCCCGCGCCCACTACGGTGTGAAGCTCGTCGATGAAAAGTAAAATCTTACCTTCGGAGTTTTTAACTTCGTTCAGCACGGCTTTAAGCCTTTCCTCAAATTCACCGCGGAACTTCGCGCCTGCGATAAGCGCGCCCATATCGAGTGAGAATACCGTTTTGCCTTTCAAGCCTTCGGGAACGTCGCCGCGCACGATACGCCTTGCGAGACCTTCCGCGATTGCCGTTTTACCAACGCCCGGTTCACCGATAAGAACAGGGTTGTTCTTTGTCTTTCTCGAAAGAATTCTTATAACGTTACGGATTTCTTCGTCCCTGCCGATAACGGGGTCGAGCTTGTTGCTTCTCGCCCTCTCGGTAAGGTCTGTGCCGTATTTGGAAAGGGCGTCGTAAGTTTCCTCGGGGGAGTCGCTTGTAACGCGCTGACTGCCGCGGATTTCTTTTATCGCCTTTAAAACCTTGTTTTTATCCGCCCCGTGGGAAGCGAAGAGGTTCTTCAATTCTCTTTCGCAGTTATCAATGAGCGCGATGAGTATGTGTTCTACCGAAACATACTCGTCTTTCATATCCGCTGCGATTTTTTCGGAAGCGGAAAGGATTTTATCCGTAACGGGTGAAATGTAAACTTTGTCGGGTTCTCTGCCGCTGCCCGAAACAGAGGGGATTTTATCCGCGAGACGTTCTACTTCTTCGCGGAAAGATTCGACGTTCACTCCGCACCTTAAAAGAACGTTTGCGGTAAGACTGTCGTTGCCCTCGAGCATAGCGAGGAGAAGATGTTCGGGTGCTATCTGCTGGCTGCCATTGGATATCGAAATGCTTTGAGCTTGTTGTAAGCACCATAGCGATTTTTTAGTAAGTTTTTCTGCGTTCATAATTTACACCTCCTGTTGTGGCGTTCTTAAAACCGTATGCCGCTCAGAAATGAAGGGGCATATGCTTTACGTGCCGTAAATAATCTTTTTCCATATCGAGAGTGGTTGCGTATTTCCCCTGGAAGAAACCGTTCAAAAGGTCGTCTATCGTCTTAACGTAAGTGTTGATGCTGTCGGCTATTTCGTCGGCGTCATACTCTCTCGCTTCGGGCAGAACGAACGTCCTTATAAACTTTCCTCCTTCAAAGGAATACACACCGCGTTTCTGCGGGGGAACATCTGAATATTTTTCTTCTATCTCCGCAAGTATATTAAAGAAGTCGCCTAAAACGCGCAATAACTCGGGATTTTGCGTTCTGAGCCAAACTTTAAGCTGACCGAACGCACGCCCTCTTTTTCTGAAAAGCTGCACGTCGTACTTCACCGTCGGGTGGTATTTGTACTCGAGCGAAGTCCTGAGCGTCATAATGCCGGAACTCGGTTCTTTAAACGGAAGAAGTCTTGAACCTTCAAGGTTGTCAAGCACTCTGTCAAAGATGTTTTTTATACGCATTTCCGGCGTTACCATGCGGCAGTATTCGGCGAGAATACCGTTTATGAAGTTGGAGCGCGACGTTCCGTTTTCATAGGCAAGCCTGTCTATTTCTTTAACTACGTCCTCGGATAGAATCAAACTATACATGTTTTTCTTCATTTTTTTCTCCTTTGGTCATCCACTCTTTTTTTGCGCACATTATACTACCGAAAATCAAACTTGTCAAGTGTTTTATATAAAAAAGTTTGCAAAATTAAAAAATTTTTTGTAAGCAGAATTATATAACTGTTTTTGCAAAGTTTACGGCGCGAAAGGAGGCTTAAAAAAGAAAAGCGAAGCGAGTAAAAGTACCCGCCTCGCTTTGGAAAGGGTTTAAAATATACCCGTCGGTTTTGCAGATAAGATGCGCCGCCACGCGCATACGTATGATTTATAAGACGCGCCGCACGCGCATACGTTTACTTTAACTGTATAAAAAGTCGGAGTAAGCGTACAGATATTTCAGCTGATACGTTTTTGTTCCGTCGTAGAAAATAAATACCAACTCGGTGTCGCTGCCGTGAGAATACACGCCTGCGTAGTAGCTGTTGTTGACGGTATCGTACAGAAAAATCTGTTTTGAGAGAAGTTCGCTTGCAAGGTGGCTTTTAACTATAGCTATATTGTATTCGTTTATTTCGTCGTAGAGCGCGTCGCTGTAAGTGCTTTCGTTCTTTTTGAAAACGACTGGCTTCAGGGTTTGTTTGAAATTATTCAGCTCGGTCGCAACCTGTTGAGAAGTTAAGTAATCTGACATATCGGGTGTGCCGGTCAGGTCGGAGTATGCCCCGGTTTTAGCAACATCGCTGAGACCCGAAACATAGTCTGCGCTGAGCTTGTTGTTTTCGTCGTATGCGGGTTGAGAAGTGCCGCCCGTTCCCGAACCGTTTTTAAGTTCTTCGATAGCGGCTTCCACCTCTTCCACAAGTTCCGCCATTCTGTAAACATACCCCAGCATCTGGTTGTGCAGTTTCGTTACGGCGTCGGGCGCGCGTTCGGAAAAATCCTTGTACGCGTCTATCGAGCCGAGTATTTCCATAACGAAGGTTTCCGTTTTCCAGATTACCTGTCCGTCCGGGTTTTCAAACGAAAGTTGCATTTCAAGCTCGCCGGGAACGGCGGTAACGCTGTCGTCTACCTTGAGCGTTACGGTCATTTCGTCGGGGCAGAGTGTTTGCGTTGTTTCGCTTCCGTCTGTTTGTTCTCCGTCGGTTTCGGTTGTTAAAACTATTTTGTCGCAAGTACCGTCCGCGCGCTTTATTGCGGCAAACGCCGCGCAGGCGGATAGATCCTTGCCGTTGTACGTTTTGTTAAGCGTGAAAACTATTTCGTCCGAGCCTTTCTCTCCCTGGTTGATTACAAGGTCGGAAAGCACTGCTTTTTTGTTAATGATTTTTGCCGTCAAAATTACTCCCTTGCGGACAGCGCAGAGAAGTAATGTTCCTGTGCGTGCGGGAACGCCTATATTATATAATTTTTTTTAAACGGGCGAAAATTTACTGACAGATTTTGTTCGGTTCGCCGGATATAAGGCGGGCGGATATAAGCGGATTTTTATTCTACACGCCGTAGCTTGACATTAGCCCGATAAGCCTGTTGCATTTATCCGAAATTTCCTTTCTGTTCCCGCTTGCAAGTAAGCCGTCCGTAAAAAGAAAATCGTTTTTCAAAGAGTAAAAATCAACGAGGTCCTTTTCGGATAACTTTTTGTCTTCGAGCGAAAACAGACACTGTTTCAGATACTCGCCGTTCAGTTTGTTTAATCTGCCCATTTTAATCACTTCGGTTTTTCTTAAGGGGATTTCCGAAACGTTTGCTATTCTCACGTTTTTCCGAGAGGTTGCGGAGCGGGCGGGATCGGGTGCAGGCGGAACGGCAAGGGGAGAAAAGGGGATAAGGTTGGAAGAGGGGCAGTAAGGAGAGTAAGGTGTATAGTTAGCAGATTGCGGCGCAGGTGGCAATGTAGTCTGCATGGTCGAGTGCGTGGGTTGCGCGTACATGGGTGTGTGCGGTACTTGTACTGGTGTGGAGAACGTTGAGCTTTCATTGTTTTTTGGAGCGCAATTTTCACTGCACGGGTATTCGCCGTGAACGGACAAAAGGCAGTACTCCAAAAAGAATACCACGCTTTTAAAGAACAGAACTTTTGCGTCTGTTACAGTCATGGCCTTCAGAAACAAAAGCTTGTAAGTAAGCGGCACAAACGATAAAACGGCAACGCAGAAGAATATCTTTTTGCCTGCGTGTTTCAGGTTTTTACTGAAAAACGAAACGATAAAAAGTGCCGTAAAACACACATTAACGGCTAAATTTAGCCAGAACTCGCTTTTCTCTATAATGTTTACGATAAAAGATTTTTCAACTACAAAAGATAATAAGAACATAAAAAGCCTCCCCGAACATTATTGACGGAAAGGCTTTATTTTAGACATCTGTTTTTTCGCCTCTTTCAAGATTGAAAAGAGTTCTGGAAAGAACTTTTTTGCCCGTTATTTTATTTGCGGCGTAAGCGTAAAGCTCCAGCTGTTTACGGTAAGTTTCGGCAAGACTTTCGGGGGCGCGGGCGGACACCTTGTAATCCGCAATTCGTATGCCGTCCTCGCAGACCGCCATAAGGTCGATAACGCCCTGAACAAGCACCTCGTCGCTTGACGCCGAAGTCGAAAATTTGTTTGCGGGAACAAGCACTTCAAACGGCTGTTCGCGGTAATATTTCGCGTCGGGTATGCGGAAAAATTCGCTTTTTACAAGCCGCGCAAGCTTTTCAGTGTCGATATAAGCCGCCTGCTCGTCGGTCATAAGCCCGTTTGCCACGAATTCCGAAATTTGCTTTTCAACCTCGCTCGGTGCAAATCTGTTAAAGTCCATAAGTTCCATTGCCCTGTGGTAGGCTATGCCTTTCTCTTTCGACGTTTCCGCCGGAAATAACTCGGGCACGAACGACGTATTCTGCTCTGTCGGCGTGTCTTTCAGAATGGCGGTAACCGAACTTTTTGCGGGGACGGTCACGTCGTATGGGTAAACGAACTGCAAATTCTTTTTGATTTTTTCGGAAAGCCGTGTGTTCGGCTCGCCCCCGATAAACTCGGAAGCCGACGCTGTATCTTCCTTTAAGACAAGGTTGTCCACGTCCGCGTACTCGACGGGCATGGCGTTTACCTTGATAATATCGGCGTAGCATTTAGCGTTTAAAAGCTCGTACTCGCCTACGTCTTTTGGCGGGTTAATGCCCGTTTGTGTGAGATAAAGGCGGTTTTTAGCCCTTGTCATCGCAACGTAAAGTATTCGTATTTCCTCTTTTATCTGTTCCGAAACGTACTGCGACTTCACAACGCGTCTGAACATATTTGACCGGACGGTCATATTTTCTTCGTCGTAAGTTTTAAGCGCAAAGCCGTATTGCTTGCTTGTGTAAATTTCGTTTTTAGCTTCGGCGGTGTTGAACCTGTTAGATATGCCGCAAAGGATAACCACGGGGAATTCAAGCCCTTTGGATGCGTGGGTAGTCATAAGTCTTACCGCGCCGGACGCTTCGTCTCCGCCGAGGTACAGTGCCTCCGGGTTCGCGTCGAACCTCTTCAAAAATTCTTTCACGCTGAGGTTTTCGGTCGCCGAGCATTCGTCTATAAGCCTTGTAATTCTCGCCGCGCGCGCTTTTCCATCCTTTTCGGAAAGGTAAAAAAGGTCTATTTTTTTATCGCGCACAGCCTTTGAAAGCACGCCGCCCGCACCTATATAATCGGACAAAAAGCGCAGTTCGTCAAGGTAGGAGAAGAACTCGTTCAGCTTTTCGGTAAGCTCGTCGGCGTTTTCTTCCCTGTATTTTTTAATGGCGTCGCAGAAGGTGCTTTCGTCCCGCCTGCCTGCGTTTACGTAGAACTTGTCCGAATACTTTCTTATCGCCGCAAGCTCCCCGTCGGTGAAGTTGCCGAAAGGTCCGCGCATTGCAGCAACAAGGTGAATATCCTGCCACGCGCAGTCGATAATTCTTAGAACGCTTATAAGATGTTTTATTTCCGGATAAGCGTTAATTCTGTTTCCGTCGTCCGACGAAACGGGTATGCCGTACATGGCAAGGCTTTCCGCAAGCTTCTTTCCGTATGACGCCATTTTCCTCGAAAGAATTACTATGTCGTCGTACTCGGTGATCTTTTCTCCGCCGTCTTTCAGCGGAATTTTATGTTTTAAATTTTCTTTTATAATGCTTGCTATAAGCGTGGCTTCGGCTGAAATATCCTCGTCCTCGTTGCCGTCAAGATTTTCTTTTACCGAGTAAACACCCCGTTTAACACGCGCTTCAGGGGCTTTTTCGCTTTTTGGTATAACGTAGTAAACTGCTGTGCCTTCGGTATTGTTGCCGCCTTTCATCGGGCGTGCGGAATAGGGGAGCCCTGAGGCATCGTACATAATATCGCCGAAAGTTCCGTTTACGGCTCTTAGAACAGCAGAGGAACAGCGGAAGTTGCTGTCGAGCGTATGCGCTTCCCCGAAGTCTATTTCGTCCGTAAATTTAGCGAATTTGTTTTCGAAAATCGTCGGGTCGCACCCGCGGAAGGCGTATATGCTTTGCTTCACGTCGCCCACCATGAACAGGTTGTCGTTTGTGATTTTAGAAAGAATTTCCTCCTGAACGCCGTTCGTGTCCTGGTACTCGTCCGCAAAAATATATTCGTACCTGTCGGTTACCGTTTTGCGAACTTTTTCGTTTTGCAAAAGATTAAGCGCATAGTGTTCGAGGTCGGAAAAATCCAACACATTTTCTTCTTTTTTTACGGCGGAATATCTGTTGCCGAATTCCCTTACAAGCTGTATGAGTTTTTCCGCCACGGGGCGCATGCCGAGGATTTCCTCAAGGTAACAGCTTTCGTCCTTGTCGTAGGCGGCTTTCAGCTCTTTCGCTTCGTCTATAAAAGCCGACTTTGTTTTTTTAAGTTTTTCTTTCAGTATTTCCTCGTCTTCGGATGCGGGCGAAAACTTCGGAAGGGAGAGGCTTATTCCGTTGCACATCGACGCCATTTCAAATACGTCTTTAGCAGAGGCAATCTGCTCCGCGTATCGCTGTAATATATCTATCGCCGTTACGGTTTTTTCCGCATTCAGGGCTTCGAAGCTCTCTTTCAGACGCCCGAACGAAAGTTTGTAACTGTTAAAAATCTCGCGATATTGTGAGAAACAGGCGGCTTTTATGATTTTAAAGCCGTCCTCTGTGTACATATCCAGGGCGTGTTGCTGCCTTTCTTCTGGGTAGGCTTCGTCCTGAAAGAAGTCGTATAAAGATACAATTATACTCTTTACGCTTTCGTCGTTTCTGTATTTTATAAAGGTTCTCAGGACTTTTTTGAAACCCTCGTCGTTTGCTTCGTACAGCTCTTCGAACAGCTCGTCTATAGCCTTTCTTTTAAGAATTTCGCTTTGGGTTTCGTCAGAAATTTTAAACAACGCGTCTACGCCCGCTTCAAAGAAGTAATTTCTTATAAGATCCTGACAAAAAGAGTGGAATGTGGAAACGGAAGCCATGGGCACGTCCGCAAGTTGCTCTTTAAGTCTTGCCCGCTCTTTGTCCGAAATATCGCCGTCGCTTATTTTTTTGGTAAGTGCGTCCGCAAGTTTTGTTTTCATTTCCTGCGCGGCAAGCTGCGTAAACGTAACGGCAAGTATGTTTTCTACGTCGGTTTTTTCTTCCGTAATAAGGCGGATAAGCCGTTCTATCATGACGAACGTTTTTCCGCTCCCGGCGGAAGCGGAAACCAAAATGTTGCCTTTATCGCGCATTATCGCCTTCTTTTGTTCTTCTGTATAACTAATCGGCATCATTTTCCTCCATAGCTTCTCTTATCGTCTCCGTAGTTACGTTCTGTTCTTTTCTCTCTTTGACGCTCAGTTCGTCAATCCCGCAGATGGCGGAAAATTTACAGTACTCGCATTTGCCGCCGTAGGGAGAGGGTGCTATAATTCCCTCAGCAATTTCGTCCGCGCCCCTTTCGGAAACAGCTTTCGCGTATTTAATGTAGCAGGCAAAATCCTCGTCGGTTATTATGGATTTGCTCCTCGTTTTAACCTCGTTGCCCTCGGTAAATGTAACGTTTGCGTCTAAAACTTTAACGTTCCCGCCACTCTCCGCGGAAAGTTCTGTAGCGGTTATAACTTCTTTGTCTGCAACGGTTTTGCCTTTAAGCGCGTAGATAAACTCGTCGTCCGCGGCGAATTTATCGCTTACGGGGTAGTAGTACGCACCGCTCGGTTTATCCGTTTCGCCGAGAACGGCGTTCATATACAAAAACAGCTGAATATTATTGCCTGTGTAGAATTCTTCGTCTTTTTCGTGGGTTTTCCCTGTTTTGTAATCTATAATCCTGATCATATCCCCGTAGCGGTCAACTCTGTCGATATAGCCGGTAACGTTCCTGTCGCCGTGCTTTGTTTTAAGTTTGATTGCGGGGAATTTTCCTCTTTCTCCGAACCTCGCTTCCGTAGCGACGGGGCGAAACGCCGAGTTTTCAAATGAAGTGAATTGATCCCAAGCCACCCTGCAGGTTTCCTTTTCAATCAAATCGAACATTGCTTTGTATTTATCCGCGTCGAGATAGCGGGAGTAGGCGTAATCCTTTTTAAGCTCGTCGATAATTTCCTTAACGGCACGGTCGCTCGAAGCCCTGTCCGTAATCTGCCTGTCAAGCCTGTCGATGTCGGCTTTCAATAGCGTTACATACTTTTCGAGCGCGGAGTGTATAAACGTGCCGTACTCGTTTGCCTGAACGGTTTCTTCCTGCCGATCCTTAACGCGCAACCCGTTCTGCATAAAACACGCGAACGGACAACCGAAATAACTTTCGAGAACGGACGCGCTTATTCTGTTTTTTCTGAAAATCAGGTCGGCGTTTTCCTTTAACGGATTAGCCACGCCGAGACGTGTTTTGCAAAGAAGCTTTTCGGCATAGTCCGCCTTTTCGGGTGAAATTTCTTTTAAAGCTTCTAAAAAAGCTGTCTCCGCGCCGAAGTCCGTTTTCAGTTTTTCCTCTAAAAGTACCCTGCCTGAGAGAAATTCTTCGGTGGCGGGGAGAAGCGCGTTGTAATTCAAAACGTCCATAGAGGCTTTAAGTTTTTCGTTGTTTTCGCACTCGCGGGCAATTTTCCTCTCCGTGTACACCTTAAGTTCGCCGTCGATATTTGAAAATAATTTAATGAAGCAATCGAAGGTTCTGCCTTTGGCGAGAAGCTTGCCGTCGGAAGAGTAGGTCGGGCGGGAAACGTACAGTTTTTCACCGAACGAAATTAACGCCGCGCCCACGTTTTCCCTTTCGCGCTTGTTGACTATTTTTATCTTCGGCTCGACAAGGCAGTCGTACTTTTCGAGTTTTACTATATCCTTGTCCGTCAGAATGGCTGTGTCGCTCTTGCAGAACGGCACGTCTCCGCCCATTCCCGCGGCAAAAAGTATGGCGTGCGTCTGGTATTTGCAGTCTTTGTAATCGCCCACGTACACGCAATCGTAAAGCTGCGGTATAACGGAAATTTCCGTCGCGCCGAAGCCGGAGGAGAGAATATTTCTGTAATCGGTAAGGTTTATTTTTGCGTCCGAAAGAATTTCTTTTACGTCCGATATTAGCTTTGTTGTCTTTTCTATGGCTTGCTCCGTGAAAGCCGCTTTTGTAAAAAAACCCGTATTTCTCAGCTTATCGGCAAATTCTTCGCTTTTTTCTTCAATGTTTAACAGCGCTAAAAGCTCCGAAACGTTATCCGAAAGCTCGCTTGCGTTTGCCTTTTTCTTCGGCAGAGCAGACAGCAGCCCCCGCGCTTTTTCAAATAAAATGTAACCTTCGGAAAATCTTTCGGGGTTATCGGGCGATAGTTTTAAACCGTTTTTTATTCCGCGTTTGGTAACGGCGTTTCTCAGTACGAAATTCTCGAACGCATCGGCAGAGGTCTTGTCGAAAACGTACGGATTTTTAATAAACGAAATTACGTTTTCCACCGAGAAGTCCGTCCGCAGCAAATCCAGATAGCATAGAATAAGTTTGCATACGGGGTGAGAGGACAGAACTTCGGGCTTGTCCATAAAAAACGGTATTCCGTACGCGCCGAAAATCCTCTCCGTCGCACTGAAATATCCGTTCGGTTCGCCCACCGCAACGGCAATGTCTTTATATCTTCTGCCGGCGATTACTTCCCTGCGTATAATTTTCGCTATATGCTTCATTTCCTCTTCCACGGAAGAAGCTTCGTAAACGTGTACGTTTTTTGTCGGCAGAGGGGGGAGCGTCAAAGCCTCCGGGCGGAACAGTCTGTCTATAAGAATTTGCCTTTCGGGGGAATATACGGTATCGCTCTGTTCGACGGGAAAACCGCCTATTTCACGCGTTAACAGCGTTTTTACTTCGTTTGTATACAGGTCGTCATTGTCGCCGGAAAGCAAAACCGCGGTAAGGTTCTCCATGGTTTTATCCAGCATTTTAACAATGTCAAGCCCTTGTTTTGTCAGCGAGCCGAACACGACGAGCATTGCGGAGCACCCCTTAAAATTTCCGTTTTCGAGTATCTTGCCGAGCAGAGAAAGGTAGGAGTTGCTGTCGTATACGCCTCTTTCCGCAAGATATTTTTCGTATTCGCCGTAAACGAAAGCCACATCCGAAAGTTTGCCTTTCAGAACGCCTTCGGTTTTTTGGCTGCTTTCCGATAATTTTTCGGGCGAAACGGCGGCGGATTTCAGCTGTGCGATAAGCTCGAAAACGCTCGAAGCGGTATTCGGGTCGAAAGCGCATTTTTTAAAACACGACAGATTATCTGCGTTTTTTAGCAGAATGTTTTTGACTGCCATGGCGGAGGACTGTTTATCTAAAACGTTAAGTTCTTTTTCGTTATGATTTTTGCGGATAAAGCGGGAAAAAGTGACCACTTCGACGTTAAACGTGCCGCCGCCGAAAGCTTTTGCAATTTCCGTTTCAAGGCTCATCGTCAGTTTGTCCTCGCAAAAGACGTACAGTTTTTTATCGAGGTCGTTGTCGAACGAAGCGGCTATTTCTCCCGCTTTTTTCAGCGCGTCGGCATATGTTTTGCATAAAATCATTCGTTTCATAAGGGGGTATTCCTTTTGATTTTTATAAAGCAAGCACGGAAACTGTCAGCTTCATTCCGACGGGGAAGTTTCCATTTATTTCATTATAACACATAGGGCGGGACATTTCAACGCGTTTTCGCACGGCAGAAATAAAAAATTTGATAAGGAACGGAATCTCCGTGCGCGGAATTATAATCCGACTGAAAGCAATACCGAATCGCAGCCAACGCAGATAAGAAATAAATCCCCGCGGCAAAATAAATTGAAATTAGCCGCAAAAACGTTATGAAAATTTTCGCCGTTGTGTTAAAATATATTAAAATCTATAATTAACGGAGAATAAAGATTTTGAAAAAATTAGTTTCTTTAATAGCGGTATTCGCGTTGACTTTATCGTTTGCGGGATGTATGGGCAACAATACCGTTACGTACAATCCGGAAGCCCCGTACTGGCAGGACGATACGGCGGCGGCTATGCCCGCAACGTTTTCCGAAATTTGTAACTATTCGGTCGATTACGCCCCCCTGCAGGAAAAAGGCAACGAGATCGTTTCCGTAACCCTCGACAAGAGCGAGAGCTACTACAAGACGACGGTTGCTCACGACGTTCTCGGCGAACAGAGCTGCTCGGTTCTGACGGTCGAAACGAGAATGAAGGGAGAGTATTCCGTTAAGAGTTCGGAAGAGGGAAAAACCGAGCCCGAAGCTACTTTTGCTTTTGACGATTATTCTGTTTCTAAAACCTGGTTCACCTGGAACGGCGGCATTCAGGTTATTAAAACGGTGGAAAATTCGGAGTCCACATTGCCCGTAAACGCCATTGCTTCGGAAGACAAAAACGGCAACAGATTTATTAAACTTGCCTGCACGATTACCACGGAATACGGCGATACGGACGCTTTGACAAAAGTAGAAATAACGGGAGATAAAGAAAAATCCGCGCCGTATTTCTCGCTTAAAGACGGCTACGAGGGGACTTTCAAAAAGTATAAATCCACCAACTATGTGGACAGAAATATGCTTGCTTTTGCTTTGAGAACGTTTAATTTCGATAAGGATATGACCTATTCGTTCTCCACGATAGACGTACTCGGCAACAAGAAACACACTATGAAGTATTCTGTTTCGGCTACCGAGCCGTCCGAGGCTATAAAGAACTTAAAACAGAACGGAACTCCGCTCGGCACGCCATATACGGACGAAAGCGGTTCCGGCTACGTTTTCAGCCCCGCTACGTTTGAAATGAAGATTGCCGTAAACGAAACTTACGGCGGCACTCCCATGGTTTGCAAGTACGTTACCGGCGAGAAAAAGGATAACTTCTATTACCACTATATGTACACGATGACCACGAACATTCCGTACTCTCTCGGGACTTACACCTACACGCTTACAAGCATTGACAGAACGAAATAATTTATAGCCTAACAGTAAATGATCAAGCGCCGCGGAAAATCATTTTTCCGCGGCGCGTTTGTTTTATCTCATTTGTTTTTCCGTAAAATAAACTCCCCGTCCTCAAGTTAAAGGGCGGGGAGTTAGTTCAGAAAAAATTCCTAATCGAATTTAATCGTCTTTTTTGCGGTTTTTTCCGATCTGCGCGAATATCCATTCCGCAATAGGCACGGTGAGGAAGATTATCCACCATGGGTGCCACAGCCCGAATGCAAAGCCGAGAATAAGATAAACAGCCACACAAAACAACGAGTAAAGACCTGATAGCTTGTGTTTGTAAATAGCTTCGCATATGATGTAGAACACCGGCACCAATACGAAAATCAACCAGGCGGGGTGCCATTTGCCGAAGAATATTCCCAGAATAAAGAACACCAAAGTGCAGAGTATCGGGAAGCTTGCGTATAAAAAGCTTTTGAGCGACGGGTTGCCCGCAAGATAATAAATAGGCACTAAAAAGAAGAACAACCAACTCCACGCCCAGCCGCCTTCCACAAGGAAGCCGCACAGCAAAAACGCTATAAGCGTAATTACGGGGAATGGGAAGGAGTTCCATTTTCTCGTAAAGTCGCTCGTCTGTTTGTGTTCGCGGTGTTTATGATCGTCGTCATCGTCGCGGTGCTCTGCGTGGATATGTATTCCGTCCGAGCCGAAGCTTATGTTTACTTTTTCTTGTTTTCCTTCGCCCTTTTCGGCATCGGAATTAAAATGAAATTCGTCGTTGACGTTTTCGGAAGAATTGTTTTTTTCGTCCATAATTTCACCTCCGTTTATTTATAACTGACAGCTTATTCTGCTTCCGTTAATTTCCTTATCGCATTGGTGTAGATGCCGTACATCTTTCTTATGCAATCGAAAGAAACGAATTCGTTAGGTTCGTGAACGGGGGTGTCCTCGTCTACTTCCTCGGGACCGAAAGCAACCCCTAAAGGAAGCGCCCTTGCGTAAGTGCCGCCGCCGATTGCTATAGGCTCCGCGTTTTTATCCGTGTATTCGTTGTAAATGGAAAGAAGCGTCTGAACAAGAGGGTTCTTTTTGTCGACGAAAAGCGGCTCCTGGTGCTCGAGAACGGTGTATTTCAAACCCGCTTTATTGAAGTATTCGAGTATCTCGCTGCCCTTGAAAGTAGCGGGGTAGCGGATGTCCACTACGAGATTCATAACGTGTTCGTACACGCTCTTGTCTATCATTCCGGGGCACATGGTAAGGTAACCCGTTTCGTCGTGAAGCCTTGTAAGACCCAAAGCGTCCTCAAAGAAAACGGTTCTTATTTCGGGAGAGATCGCGCCGACCGCCTCAAGATATTTGAGGACGGGAAGAATGGCGTTTTCGCCTTTCTCGGGGGTGGATCCGTGCGCGCTCTTTCCCTTTGCCGAAACCGAACCGTCGGTGTGCACGTCAAGCCCGTACTGTCTTGCAAAATGCTTGTTTACGGGCAGTTTGAAAGTTGCTTTGCTTCCGTCGCCGAGCACCATTTTAAAGTTATCCGAATACCCTTGCAGGGGGGCAAGGGCATAGCACTCGTCGCACACCATGTTTGGTCTTTCGCCGCCCTTTATAATAGAGAGAAATGAATTGATTTTGTACGCGAATTTTAAATGTAAAATGCCCTTTTCCGCATAAATAACGGGGAAATCTCCGTCGGGGGAGAAGCCGTAATCGGGCATTTCGGCAACCTCTTTATAATGCTTCATGCAAAGCCAGCCGCTCTCCTCGTCGCACCCGAAAATCAACTTGATTTTCTGAGAGGGAACAAAGCCCTCGTCCTTTAAAGTTTTGAGCGCGTAAAGGCAAACGATGCCGGGGGCTTTATCGTCAAGCGTTCCTCTGCCGTAAATTTTTTCGTCGTCCGAATACGCCGAGAACGGGGGGTGTTCCCAGGAGGAAAGCTTGCCTGCGGGCACAACGTCCACGTGGCAGAGTATGCCGAGAGTTTTTTCGCCTTCGCCCCAGATAACTTCGCCCGCGTAGTTGTCGTAGTTCACCGTCTGAAAGCCCATAGAAGAAGCGAGGTCAAGCACGTATTTAAGCGCCTGAGCTACGTTTTCGCCGAAAGGTTTGCCAGGCAGCGGGTCGCTTTCCACGCTGGGTATCTGGACGAATTCTTTTATGCTTTTTACCATTTCACTGAAATAATTTGCCATAAATCTCCACCAAAATTTTATAGATTGTTTATTGTAGAACATTATACACTTTTTTCTTGTGTTTTGCAAATTATTTTCACGGCAAAAAACGGGGTTTTGTTATTTGTCCATTCCGTATTTCTTCATCATGTTTTTGGTGAAGTTCAAAAGTTCCGACGCGCCTTCGTCGAGTTTCTCTTCGGTCGGGTTTTCCAATATCGGGCGCCATACCCTTATATCGTAACCTACCTCGTCGCCCATCAAAAGGAAGGGTTCGGAAACTATGTCTTTCTTGTAACCTATTTCGGAAAGAGCTTTGAATATTTCGTCAAAGTTTATGTGTCCGCGGCCGGGGATGTTTCTGTTGTTGTCGCCCGTGTGGAAATGGCGAAGTCTGCTTCCTATTAGCCTGATAGCGTCGCCTATATTGTTTTCTTCTATATTCATATGATAGGTATCGAGGTGAATGCCGCAGTTTTTGCTGCCGACGAGTTCGGTGTACCTGATGGCTTCCTTTGCCGTGTTTATCAAAGGAGATTCAAACCTGTTTACGCATTCGACGCATACGGTAACGTTTTCGGGTTCGGCAACCTTCATAACCTGTTGCATGGAATCCACGCTGCGTCTGAACATATCTTCTTTTTCAGCCTGGTCTACGAAGTGAGAGGGGACGCCCCAACCCGCAAAAGTAACGCCCGAAAACAATTCGCCTTCCATAACGGCTATTTTTCTTACTATATCGGAAAGATATTTTACGCCGCCTTTTCTTACGTCCGCATCTCTGCTCGCCACGTCGTATTTCGGGTTCAGACCCAGACTGTATGAAAGCTTAATGCCGAGATTGTCCGCATATTTTTTTATTGCTCTGCACTCGTCGTCGGTCATATCGAGGAGGGGCTGAGCCTGAAACTCCAGGATGTCGAAGCCGAGCCTTGCCACTTTGTCGATATAATACTTATAATCGACAGCCCATTTGTTTTGCCAGTAGTTTACGAAAATACCGAGTTTATTCATTTTTAATTCTCCTTAAATAGAGTTTATTCATTTTTAATTCTCCTTAAATAATATCTATATCGTAACCGAGGTATTTGCCGAAAGCTTCGTTTACGCTTTCGCTCCAATCGCCTGCGGCAATAGCAACGTGGTGGCGGTAACCGTTTGTAGCCATATAGTTGAGCATTTCGTCGGAAGTGCCGTTTTTCTTTTCGAATACGCAGCCGCAACCGAAAAATTCTTTATCCAATTTGTCGTTCGTAAAGCGTCCTTCGGTGGCGAAAGCGCAAATTTTGCCGTCCTCTGTTTTTACGCTGCCTATAGTGACTTCCTGTTGTTTAACCTTTCCGACGGCAAGACCTACGCCGCTTCCCTCGCCGTAAGATTTTTTGAACATAAGATGTTCTTCTACGTGAAGTTTTCCGTCCATCATGGACTTCGGTGAAGGACCGCAGTGGAAGAATATACATTTTTTCGCGTCGTCGCCGTAGTTGTTGTTTACGTCGTAAAGCATAACGGGGTGATCGGAAGCGAGGTTTAAAGCGCGCATCATAACGGCGTTGTCCACGTCAAGTTCGCAGGCACAGTTTATGCCGTGCTCGTTCATATCGCCTAAAATCATGCACGGCGCTATTCCGTAGTGGAGCTGAAGCTCGTTCCAGCATCTAATAGCGAGCGCGTTGAGGTTGAAATCTTTAACGAGCTTTTGAACCGCAATATAAAACCTCGCAAGATTTTCCGCTTTAATGTCGGGGTAGTTGCCGAAATCCGCAATATTTTTTACGTAAGCTTTTTTCTCGGCAAGTTCTTTTTCGTCCGCGCCGTTCATAAGATCGAAAACGTAAGACATGTCTATCGTTTCGATGTTTATTCTGTGCCTTTGTAAAGCAATTTCGTCTATTCTTACGGTTTTGAAAGCAGTGGTTCGTGCGCCTATCGCGCCTATCGTGAAGTCTTTCATTCCGTTAACCACTCTGCAGGTGCCCGCAAACAATCTTAAATCTTCGGCAAAATCGTCCGAAAGGGGGCTTGTTGCGAATTTCTTCGTAAGCGTGTATTTTATGCCCGCCTGACGGAATACGTTGCACATGGCTATTTTGCCGCAAACGGCATCGCGCCTGTGCGCAAAATCCATATGACCCAATTCGTCCGGATATGCTTGCATCAAAATAGGAACGCCTGCGTCCTTTAACGCGTAATATACACCGTTTTCATCGCCGAAGTTAGGCAAACAGACTATAACGCCGTCGTATTCGCCTCGATGCTGTTTTAAAAATTCAGCATACTTTTTACCTTCTTCGATGGTTTCCACCGCTCCGTAGCGGGTTAATTCCGCCTGCATTTCTATAAAATTATAGCCGGCGTCTGTCACTGCTTTTTTAAGTTCTTCTCTCGCGTATGCGATAAGTTCGCCCGGAAAGAAACCTCTGTTTCCGTAGTACAGGGCAAACGTCATTTTTTTTTGCATAATGTTTTTCTCCTTTTTCCGTTTTTTTCATTGTATCACAACGAGAAAACCGTTTATAGGTAAAATACGAACTAAAAACTGTAAAATCTTCCAAAACGGTTTATTATTTTTAAGTTGACAACAGAAGAATTATTATATATACTGTTTGTATGTTAATCGAGTTCGATATAGAAAAACTTGAAGAAGTGCTGTATGATTTTTATCAGCTTACGCACGCGACGATAAGCCTTTGGGATACGCAGTTTAATCAGCTCACGTTTCAGCCTAAGGAAATGCCGCCGTTTTGCGCAAGGATAAAAAATTCTCCTTACGGCTGCCGCGAATGCTTAAAGTCCGATATGGCGATTTTGGTGGAGTGTTCAAAGACAAAAAAGAGCGTTACCCACATTTGTCACGCCGGGCTGAGCGATACGGTCGTTCCCATTTTATACGAAAACGAAATAGTGGGGTACGTAATGTTCGGACAGCTTAAATACGAAAATTCCGTTCTGGATTTAAAGTCGATTACGGAGTTCTCCGAAAAGGCGGGGCTTGACGTAAAGCTTTTAATAGAAGAATACAAGGAAATTTCCACACGCGGGGATAACTACCTGCAATCCGCCACCAGAATTCTCAACGCCTGCGCGAACTATATTATTTTGTCGAACATGATAAAAGTAAACAATAACTTTATGCCGGCAAAAATAGATATTTACATAAACAATCATATAAAAGAGAAGATTACGGTGGAGAGCATATGCGAAAGTTTGTTTATCTCGAAAAGCACGTTGTATTTGGTTTTCAAAAAGAATTTTAACTGCACTTTCGGGGAGTACCTTCTTTTTAAGAGAATTAAGATTGCTAAAAATCTTCTTTCCGCGTCGGATATGCCCATTTACGAAATTTGCGGAAATATAGGTATAAACGATTATAATTATTTTATAAAGGTATTCAAAAAGGCCACGGGCTACCCGCCGTCGGAGTACAGAAAGAAGTTTTCTTCCGTGAATTTTTTCAAAAAATCCTGACCGGAAAAATCAATAAAAAACAAAACTCCGGGCAAACAAAAAAATAAAAAGGAAAGAGCCGAAAAATAATTGCTTTAATCTGCGGTTTGTGTTATTATATATTGGAATCCGATACGGACTGTCGCTTATTATTTCCGCGCGGGAGGGTTTCTTTATGGGAAAGCTCGCAGTAAAAACTGCGCTGATAACGCTTGCCTCGGTTATATGTGCCTTTGGCTTGTTTATCGGCGTGTGCTTTGCGTTTTTTCCTGCCGTCGCTTCGGACGGCGCGTATTCCCTCGGTTTATACGAAACATCCGTTTCTCTTGCGGAAAGAGAATATAAGAACCGCAAGTCGGACGAGGCGCTTAAAGTCCTTGTGGAAAGAGCGATACTTACGGATAGTTACGCGGTTGTAAAAACCTACGCGCCCGAATTTCTAAAGCGGGATACTTTCCTTTTGATAGCAGAAAAGGAGGGGAACTCTTTCGGTGACGACGGTTACGCGGCGTTTATCGTAAAGGGGCATATAAAAGCTTTATATTCGTTAGGGGAATTTTCCGATGCGCTCGGTTGCGCCGAAGTTTATTCTGAAAACTTCAACGCCCTATACCCGTATTCGTACCTGGTTATAAACGCTGTTATAACGGAAGATAAAGTCTTTGCAAGCGAAATATACGCCTCGCTGGAGAAAGAAAACAACTTCGGCGATGAAGATAAACAGCTTCTCGAAAAATACAAAAAGTCCCTTGAATCGCTGATTAACGGCTGATTTCGGGTATAATAATTTCTTTATTTGCGGAGAAAGATTTGATGCATCAAAAGGTTCTCGTCCTTGATTTCGGCGGACAGTATAATCAACTTATAGCTCGCAGGGTAAGAGATTTGCAGGTTTATTGCGAACTTTTGCCGAACGATATTTCCATACAAAGGATTAAGGAATTTAATCCGATAGGCATTATTTTTACGGGCGGACCCAACAGTGTTTTCGCTGAAAACGCCCCCACCGTAGATAAGGAGATTTTCTCCCTCGGCATTCCCGTGTTAGGCATCTGCTACGGCTGCCAGCTCATCGCAAACCTTTTGGGCGGAGAAGTTTCTCATGCGGAAACAAGGGAATACGGCAAAAGCGATATCAAATACCTCGGCGGGGAGCTTTTCAAAGGCATTCCGCAGGAAAACGTGGTGTGGATGAGCCATACCGATTACATAAGCAAAGTACCGGAAGGCTTCACCGTAACCGCTACGACGGCTACCTGCCCGGCGGCGGCTATTGCTTGCGACGAAAAGAAAATTTACGGCGTTCAGTTCCATCCGGAAGTTATGCACACCCGTAACGGAAACGATATTTTAAGCAACTTTCTCTACGGCGTATGCAAGGCGAACGGCGACTGGACTATGAGCAACTTCTGCGACGAGCAGGTTGCAAAGATAAAAGAAAAAGTAGGGGACAAAAAAGTTCTCTGCGCTATGAGCGGCGGCGTTGACAGTGCCGTTGCCGCTACCCTTATCCACAAAGCGGTAGGCGAAAACCTGACTTGTATTTTCGTTGATCACGGTCTTTTGAGAAAGTACGAGGCGGAAGAAGTAGTGCGCGTTTTCAAAGAAGAACGCGGCATGAATCTTATTAAAGTAGATGCTCAGGACAGGTTTTTAAATAAACTTGCGGGCGTTGAAGAACCCGAAAAGAAAAGAAAGATCATAGGTGCGGAGTTCATCGGCGTGTTCGAGGACGAAGCAAAGAAAATAGGTGCGGTCGATTTCCTCGTTCAGGGTACTATTTATCCGGACGTTATCGAAAGCGGCAAAGGTCACAGCGCGACGATCAAATCTCACCATAACGTCGGCGGGCTTCCGTCCGTAGTCGATTTCAAGGAGATTATCGAACCGCTCAGAGATTTGTTTAAAGACGAAGTCAGAAAAGTCGGTTTCGAGCTGGGCTTGCCCGAACAAATAGTAATGCGCCAGCCTTTCCCGGGACCCGGACTTGCCATTCGTATAATAGGCGACATCACCCGCGAAAAAATCGAAACCCTTCAGGATGCCGATTGGATTTTCCGCGACGAAATAGCAAAAGCCGGTTTAAACCGCGAAATATGGCAGTATTTTGCAGTGCTTACTTCCATGCGCACGGTCGGCGTTATGGGCGATGCAAGAACTTACAGCCACACGCTCGCGCTTCGCGCGGTTACATCGGTTGACGGCATGACCGCAGACTGGGCAAGAATACCGTTCGACGTGCTCGAAAAAATCAGCAATCGCATAGTCAACGAAGTTAAAGACGTAAACAGAGTTGTATACGATATAACTTCCAAACCTCCCGCAACTATCGAGTGGGAATAATATATTCGTAGCTTATCCGGCAGAAACGCTTTCGCGCGGATTACCGAAAACGGCGGTTAACGCGTGAAAAAGGGCGTTTATTTACTTGGAGTTTAATTATGGAAAACAAATCCAAATGCCCCGGTTGCAACGGGGAATTTATAGTAAACGGGGAAGAGCACACCGTAGTTTGCCCTTATTGCGGCAGAGAGACGGACGCGCTTAAAGCTCGCAAATACTATGCCGTTTTCCAAAAAGAAGCAGGAGAAAAAAAGGAAGTTCACGGCGAGGAATACTTTGCTTTTGAAACTTTGCTGGAAAAAGCCGCGTATCATTTAGCAAAAAAAGAATTCGACAAAGCCGAATCCTACTATAAAACGGCAATAGAACGTAGCCCCCGCGATTACCGCGGATATATGGGCATGGTTGCGTGCAGAACGAAAAATTACGAGGATTTTAAGGATACTTCGCACAAGGAATATCTTTTGAAAGCCACGGAAGTTGCCGATGAGATTGCAAAAAAGCAAATTGCTTCCGTTTACAGGGTATACGATATGAAAGCGTCCATGTCGGACGAAGAGTATTCCGAATACCTTTCGGAGAAGCAGAAAGACTATAAAGCACGGATAAAAAAGGCAATTTTAGGGCTTGCGAAGGTCAACGCAGAGGGCGAAAAGAAGAAGAAAATTTCTTTTATTTTAATCTTCGTTTTACTCGGAACAGGCTTGATATGCTGCGTTTTAGGGGCTTTATTCAATATTTTTCTTCTTGTTCTCGGGTTGCTTATATTGTGCTCGGCATATGCGCCGTTTATAATATGGCAAAAACAAAAGAAGAACGAAAAGTATTATTGCTTTCTGGTGGAACTGTTTAACCATCTCGTTTCTTTCCGTTTTGACAAGCATACGGAAAAAGACGGAATGCAGGCGATGCTCGATTATATGCGGGACATTCTGTTAGGAATTAAGAACGGTGACCCGGACGGAAAAATAGAGGCTTCGCTCGAAGGAATGTGCAGACTTGTAACCGAATGCGATTGCAAGGAAGGCGTAAGCTTTTTAAAATCGCAAACGCTCACTGCAAAATATTTTAAATAACAAAGCTTTCTGTCGCCTTTCGGCGTAGAAAATATACCGGGTTAAGTTGTAAGACCGCTTGCGGCATTCTCCGTCTCGGAAAGAAGGCTTCCGAGTAAAAACGAGCCTTTACATGCGGATATGGCGGAATTGGCAGACGCGCTAGATTCAGGTTCTAGTGGGGGCGACTTCGTGCAGGTTCAAGTCCTGTTATCCGCACCACTTCAAGGACTGCGATTTGCAGTCAAAATGGAAAAGACCTTCTAAAGCGGAGGTCTTTTTTCGTTATATAACCCCCGATTTCCAATATTTGGTAAAAGTACGGACTTTAACAATCGTAAAATAAAATATAATAGT
>CAKQLR010000007.1 GCA_934254725.1 uncultured Clostridia bacterium
GCGACATATAAGGATTATCTTAAACCGTTTATGCCGTCTATGATTTACACTACCGAACAGATGACAAAAATCGGCAGAGTGGAAGCCGCTATGAGTACGGTTACGAGCGGCGTGGCTTACTTTATAAAAGGCGGCACGAGCGGCTATAACGTAAACAGCGACTCCGATTGGAACGCTTACGTAGCAAAGATGGACACGGTAGGCAATTACGAAATAAAAGGCTATAAAAAACTCGTGGAGCAATACCAGCAGGCTTACGATTTTTATAAAAGCAAAAAGGGGAATAACAGATGAAAAACGGAATAAGCGGTTTTGTTAAAAAACTTACGGCGTTCGCCCTGGCGGCGGCTACGCTTTGCTCGGGCGCTATGATTTTTTCGTCGGACGGAAACGCGAGAAACGTTCCGCTCGTAAGCGCCGAAGAGCTTGCTTCGTCGAAATACGCGTTGGATATGGATAAAACCGACTACGTTTCGTCGTCGGCGGGGCTTAAAAATCCGTATATCGTAGGCGTGGACGGCGAAAAGTACGAAAACGAAGTAAAATATCCTGTAGACAAAAACGCGGTCACGGTGGAAATGCAAAAGCCGGAATACGCGTTTCAGGACAGCACTCGGGCTCTTCAGTCGGCGATTTCCGAAGCCGTTGCAAAGCAAAAGATTTCGGGCGGGGAAGTTGTGATTAAACTGCCCGCGGGAAAGCTTTATTTTTATCAGGGAGGCTATTCGCCCGAACTCGGCGGCTACGGCGATTATACATTCGAGGACGGCGTTAACGGCAGATACGCTCTGTTTATGAACGGTTTGAAGAACATTACATTGACGGGGACTACGGACGCCGACGGTAAAAATACCGAATGCGTGCTCCTCGGCGAGAACGGATTTTATTTCGCCCGCGTTATCGGCTGCGAAAACGTTCTGTTTACGAATTTTTCGGTCGATTACGGCGAACTTCCTTACTATTTCGGAGAAGTTACCGAAAAGGTGGATAAAAACACGTTGATCATCCGTACATGGAGCGATTACCCCGTTGACGACACGAATATCGCCTGCTATATCGAATACGACAAAGACACGAATAATATAAGGGAAGCCGGCAATCATCTTTACAACGCAAGCGGACTTACGGATATAGAAAAAGTTACAGTAAAAGGCGAGGGCGGACACCTTGTGGAAATTAAATTCGCGCAGAATATGAACGCAACGCCCATAGGTACGAAAGTGGCACTTTCCACAATGAAAACAGACGGCAATATTTTCGTCGTAACAAAGAGCAAAAACGTCTATTTCGAAAGCATAAACCTTTATTGCGGCGGCGGATCGGGAATACTCGGCAGATCCAACGAAAACCTGTATTTCAACCGTTTTAACGCAAAATTGAAAGAGGGCACGGACAGACTTCTTACCATAGCCGGAGACTTTATTCACGTGGAAGATACTCTGGGCGAAGTTTCCATAACGAACTGCCTTATCGAAAACACTCAGGACGACGGCGTTAACATCTGCGGGCATTATATGTACCCCTATTCGGTGAGCAAAAATGTCAATTCGGCGGTTTTAATGTACCGCTCGAATATATCGCAGACTTACGAGTGCAAGACGGGCGACGTGCTTGCGATGATGGACAGAACTTCTATGCTCGTAAACGGATACTATCAAGTCGAAAAAACAGAATATTCCGACGGAAGATATATAGTTTATTTCAAAAAGGGCGGCGAAGCGTATTTGCCGAGCGGAGAGAAAGTAACGCTCGAAGCCGATGTTTCCAAAATAGGAACGCAGGACGATTGCGTTTTTTCAAACCTTACCCGCTCCCCGAAAGTCACGGTGGAAAACTGCATTATCCGCAACAAACGCAACAGAGGTCTTTTAATTCAATCGAGAAACGTAAGCGTTAAAAACTGTGATTTCGTCAACGTAGTGCATACCGCGCTTATGTTGCTCGGCGAAATGGCTTCATTCTGCGAATCGACTCTCCCGAAAGACGTGATCATAGAAAACTGCAAATTCGTGGGTTGCGATACGCAGGATATACAAATTTCGTCCTGGAATAAAAACAACGACAGCGGAAACGCGGGCGCTATAGAAAACGTAACGATTAAAAACAATCTTTTCGCGTATCAGCAGAACAGTTATTCGCTGTACTTCGCGGGCGTTAAAAACGCGGATATAGAGGGCAACTGGTTTTATAAGCCTCAGACGGGTACCAAAAAAACGGGTTACGACACGGCTGCTATCGCAATGCGCAACGTAGACGGGGTTAACTTCGATAAAAACCTGCTTACAAAATTCCTGCCTTCGCGTGACGGAATTTTCGTATGGGAAGGCGTTTCGGTCGATTCGTTCGATTGGGGCGACAACGAGGGCTTTGACCGCAAAGACGTTTTCGGCGAAGCAAAGACTGTGGAACTTGCAAACATCGGCACTGCCGTCAAGATAGACGGAAGCCTTGCCGACTGGAATAAAATAGACGCGACCGAAATACCGATAAACAACGTAACGAACGTTCACATACAAAAAATGGATTTCTCCGCCGTTCCCGCGGGCGATTTCTCCGCAACGGTGAAAGCTTACGTCAAGATGTCGGACGGCAACGGTTTTGCAGCGGACGACGGCATTTACTTCTGCTTCGATGTGGTTGACGACGTAGTCAGGTTCGAGCGTTCCGCATGGTGGACGGGCGATTGTATGGAGTTCTATCTTTCGAGCAATCTCACCGCCTACGATGAAATAGGCGTTATAAGAAACGACCCGAATACCGAAACCATTCAGCTTGCCGTTAAGGGCGACGCGGACGGAAATTGCCAACCGAACGTGTATCCAGGCAGAACTTCCGACGGAATTTTGGAAAAACTCGTTTTATCCACAGCCGCTTCGAACGCAGAATATATTTCGGGCGATATAAAGGTTGCGTTCGCGCTCACGAGAAAAGGGTATCGCGGCGAAGTGTTCCTGCCGTTCTCTCTGTTTAAAGTGTGCGGCGAAAATCTTAAAAAGGGCGAAGCCGTGGCGATGGCGTTCTGTTTTGTGGATTCCTCGGAGGGCGCGGGTCTCGAAGGTTGGGACGAGTCGATGACTTTCTCGAATATTCCGCACCCCACCTGCACGGCGAACAAAGTTCCCGCAACTATGGTAAGGTTTGCGTTAGGGGGTAAAAATTGATGAAAAAATTATTTAAAATATTACTTTTCGCTATAATTTGCTGTGTAACCGTTTTTTCGGTGAGTTGTAAGAAAGAAGATAATACTTCCAAACAAATAACTCTTTCGGAAACGCAATACACCTATTCCGTGGGGCAGACTTCGGGCGTAACCGTTATAATGAATCTTAACGGGTTACAGGTTAAAGGGCTTACCGAAAACGAAACGGCGGTAAAAGGTGAATATTATTCTGTAAGCGGAAGTTTGCTTATACTTTCCAAAAATTATCTCGATACGTTGACCGTCGGGGAACACGTTTATAAAATTCTGTTCGAAGGCGGGTCGGTTTCTTTCACGGTTACCGTCAGAAGCGGTTCCGCGGGCGTCGGTATAGACGATCTTTTAGGCAGAGATTACTTTTATACACAGTTGGGTTCTGGCAACGGAAACGATAAACTTATCCCCGAAAGTGAGTTTACGGATGAAAACGACCTTAAAAAATATTACGCGTTCAAGCGTGCGAACAAGGCGCTCGAGGCGGGCGAAAGCTTTACCGTTAACTACGGAACGGAAGATTTCTGGTCAATGCGTTTAAGACCTTATAACGTGGGGTCCAACAATGCCGCGCCCTATCCGTCGAGTTTCGGACCTACCGTAAAAACGGCTTTCAAGTACGTTACGGACGGAGAAAAAAACTATCTCTCGGTAAAGAGCATGGGCGAAGGTTACCCGAATAACGCTACGGGATTGATATTAAAAGGCAGTTCTTTCGTAAACGGCGCAAGCTACAGCGTGGAGATAACCTACGAAGTAAAAGGTTCGTCGGTTTATACCCTTCAGTTCGGCAACGGGCTTAAAATAGCCTCGCTCGACGGAAGCGGCGTTCAGGCGAAAAGCGGAAGCTTCACCGTGCCCGAAAACCTTATGATAAAGGGCGACCACCTGTGGTATTACGACCTTTTAAAGATAGCGATTTCCGGCAATACCGATTCGGAAATAGCTTTGTATCAGATTAAACTTACAAGAACAAATTAAATTTAACCGGCATTATATGAACGAATTTTTTACATCTGCAAAGCCCGTGTGGGCAAAAGGCGAAAGTAACGTCAAAAATTTATCGCTCGCATTCCGCCTTGAGCTTCACGGCGAAACAAACGTAAAGTTAACCTTAGCTGCGTGTAACTTTTATTCGCTTAATTTAAACGGCGAATTTATCGCTTACGGGCCGGCAAGGGGCGCGCACGGGCATTATCGCGCGGATAATTACGAACTCGCTTTAAGCGGGGAAAAAGACTTGATAGAAATAATCGTGGCGGGGTATCGCTGCAAGTCGTTTTACGGGGTAAACGAGCCTCCGTTTTTAATGGCGGAGGTAAAGGGGCAAAAACTTTATTACACCGCAGAAAACGGCGATTTCGAGTGCTTTTCGACGCAAAGGGTGATAAAAACTCCAAGGTACAGCTACCAGCGAACGTTTACCGAATGTTATGATTATTCACTTGTAAGAGAGAAAAAACAACTCGAAGAGTGCGGGGATAAAACGATTCTCGGTCGTTTTGTAGGGTATCCCGATTACGCGCAGGCAAATGCCGAAATAATCGAAGCGGGCAGCTTTTACACGGACGAAAAAGTCGAAGTTTATCGCAACCGTTGCCTTGAAAAAGAAAGCATAGGACTATATGATTTAAGCGAGCTGACTGAAAACCCCAACGTGCTTTTAAGCAGGGCTTTTTATGAGAAAAAGGCGGCTAACGGCAAAAAAAGCGGCTCGCATTTCATTAAAAACGAGTACGTCGTTTACAAGTTCGACAGAATTTATTCGGGCTTTATAGGGCTTAATTTCGAGTGCTCAGACAATTCGGAAGTTTATATAATTTTCGACGAAGCCGACGTAACCGTGAACGATGCGACGAACGTGGATTACAAAAGAAACGACAGCCTTAACTTCATATCTTTAAAGAACGCCTGCGGCGATAATAAATTTTTGTCGTTCGAGCCTTATGTTATGAGGTGCGTCAAAATCCTCGTAATACGAGGAGAAATTACCGTAAAAGACGTGTACGTAAAAACATACGAAAACCCTTGCGCGAAAGGCTTTAAGTTTTCCGCAAACGATAACGAACTGAATGAAATCGTTTCGGCGGCAAAAAATACTTTCTGCCAGAACGCCGTAGACGTGCCCACCGATTGCCCCGGCAGGGAGCGCGCGGGCTGGCTGTGCGATTCGTACTTCACCGCTTTTGCCGAAAAACTTTTCACCGGAGACAATCTTACCGAGCGTAATTTTCTGGAAAACTACGCCGATAACGAAAAGGATGAGCTTCTGCCCGACGGAATGATAGGCATGTGCTATCCCGCCGATTTCGAGGACGGAACGTATATCCCGAACTGGGCTATGTGGTATATTGTCGAACTGAAAAGCTATCTTGACAGGACGGGCGACCGTGCTTTGATTGAAAAAAGCAGGAAAAAGGTATACGGGCTTATCAGGTTCTTTGAAAAATACGAAAACGAATGCGGCTTGCTCGAAAATATGGACGGGTGGGTTTTCATCGAATGGAGTGCGGCTGCCGCCCCCGAATTTATAAACGGGGTATCTTTCCCGACGAACATGATGTACTCGTTGGCTTTGTCTGCCGCGGGCGAACTTTTCGGGGATAAAAAGCTTATGGAAAAATCGGAGAAGCTTGCCGGAAGCATTCGCGATTTGTCGTTTAACGGGGAGTTTTTCTGCGATAACGCCGTAAGGGTAAACGGCAAGTTGCAGAGAATGGAGAACGTCAGCGAAACGTGTCAGTATTACGCGTTTTTCTCGGAAGTTGCTTCGCAAAACACTCACGAAAAGCTGTGGACACTTTTAAAAACCGAATTCGGTCCCGAGCGGAACGAAAACAAGTCTTACAAAAACGTGGTTAAATCGGTTGTTTTCATAGGCAATTATTTAAGGCTTCTGTTTTTGAAAAGAGCGGGAGAAAAACAAATGATTTTAAAAGAAGCGAAAGAATTGTTCCTGCCTATGGCAAGAAAAACGGGAACTCTATGGGAGCATTCGGGTTTGACCGCAAGTCTGGACCACGGTTTTGCTTCCGTCGCCGCAAACCTTATTGTATACGCGACGGACTCCGGCGAATGCTTTTTAGATTAAAAAAGGGAAAATCGGGAGCTTTCGATTGACGAAAACAACTTAAAAATCTTCGGAAAAGGGGATTAATAGCGATTATCGCGTTGTCCTTATATCCCTTTAATAACCCCCGCAGGAAGTGCCGTTAACCGACCTTTCTGCGGGGGTTTTTGTAGTATTTCGATTGTTGCGTATTTACGATATTATTTGCCGTAAACATTTTTAAGTTTCGGATGATTTTTGCAAAAAAAGCTCGGTATCCGTAAATAAAAACGACTTGAAAAATCCGATAGAATATGGTATGATAAAAATAATCATACATCGGCAGAAAAACTGAAATGCAAAAAGTAAATCGGACGAAAAAATACAAAAGCATAAAACATTCGTTATAATAGTAATATTATCGGCACTCATTTGTTTAAACCCGTTTTACGGTTGTTCGCCGTCGGTCGGGGGTACTCTGTCTGCATATTCGCAAGAAGAACGCGCGGTGCAATTGGGCAGAAAACTGTGCGATAACTACGTTTACGACAAGGACTGTTCAACCTATGTGGCGCAGTCCGTCGAACGTATGTTCATGGCGAAACGAAACGTGGCAAGCGTGTGGCACGTAACGTCGGTGATTGCGGCAACAAACTACCTTGTTGCCTGCTGCGACGGCGAAAATAAAGAATTTTTTGCCGATGTCAATGCAAAATTGTGGGGTAACTTAACATACTATGCAGGCACCGCGGAAATCGTCACGTACAGCAGCAAATCGGTGCAGCGCATGTTTGCGGTAAATCGCGCGGAGCAAGCCGAAAAAGCGGATATAAGCGGGATAAAAGCCGTTTACGACGACCAGATGTGGTTAATACGCGAAGCTCTTCAAACCTATAAGAATACATCCGAAAGAAAATATTTAGAACAAGCAGAAGCTCTCGCGGAAACGTGTCTTGACGGATGGGATTATTCGACGGACGGCAACGGTCGGGAATTCGGCGGCATTACCTGGGGTGCGGAATATGCGTCAAAACACTCGTGCTCAAACGCTCCGTTAATCGCGCCGCTTGTGGATTTGTACGAAATTTATATTGACTCATCCCCCGAAAAGGCTGATTACTATTTGAACTTCGCAAAAAAGATTTATGATTTCTGCCGCGCTACGTTTGAAAATTCGGAAGGCGTGTACGGAGATCTTATCGGAACGGAATTTATAACTGACGATGACGGAATAAAGCATACCACATCGCACGGGACGCTGGATCCTACCGCTTACACATACAACACGGGCAGCGTATTGCAGGGCGCGGCAAAACTATACAAGGCTACGGGCGATGTCGGGTATATAGAATACGCACGCAGTCTTGCCGATATCGCGCACGGTTTCTTTGCAAAAACGGACAGCTCTACGGGGTTGGTTCAGTACGATACGGACAACAACGCCTGGTTCAATTTTCAACTGCTGCTCGGATACATAGAGTTACAAAAAGCCGACACGGAAAAACAGGGCAACGTTCGGCAGTACATTGGCGAATTCGAACAAACGCTGAACTACGCCTGCGAGTTTTATTACGATAGAGGATTGTTACCGCGCGATTTGATCGGTGGCTGGTCGCTGCGCAATGAGGACAGAAACAAGGACGTGCTGGATTCCGCCGCATATGTTGAAATGCTGACGGCGATATTGTTGCTCGGCGAATGAAAAATCCATAAATTAAAAAATCACCGACGCGCGGTGATTTTCTGTTTTTCTTTTGGTTTTTCCTTTTCAAACGCTGTCAAACGGGGCGGAAAAGCTTAAACAGCTTCTTTATTTTCAGCTTCTTTTTGCTCGATAACCTGCGATAAAGGCGGTTTTTTATCTTTGCCGGATAGAGCTTTCAGACAAAGCGGACATATTACCGAGCTGACCAGAACGAGCATAACTACGACCGCGAGATGCGTGCCGTCCATAAGCCCTGCGGTTATACCTTTTTGCGCGACGACGAGGGCAACTTCGCCCCTGGCAATCATGCCGAAGCCGACGATAAGACTGTCGTGCATGCTGAATTTAAACATTCTCGCGGTAAGTCCGCAACCCAAAATTTTGCCGATTATCGCCGCAACTACGAATGCTATCGCAAACAGAATAATTTCCGCGTTAAAGCCTTCGAAAGAAATCTGCATTCCTATGTGAGCGAAGAAAATAGGTCCGAAAAGCATATAGGAGTTTATCGCAACCTTTTTATCTACATATTGCGCGCAGCGGTGGTTTGTGCTTAAAACCACGCCGGCTATGTAAGCGCCCGTTATATCGGCAACGCCGAACACCACTTCCGCAACAACGGCGTAGATAAAGCAAACGGCAAGCGAATATATCGGCAGCCTGTGCGTATCGGGATGTTTTTCGCTTATAAGGTGGAACAGTTTGGAGATAAAAACTCCGCCACCGATAGCAAAAACGAAGTACACGCACATCCACAAAATAGAAATCAATGCGTTGCCCGAGGGGTTAATTGCATTGAGTATGGGGGACGTGCTTCCGTTGTCGCCGGCAACGCTCATGAACACCGTTAAAACTATTATGCCTATAACGTCGTCGATTATCGCCGCGGACACAATAATGGTGCCCACTTTGGAATTGAGTTTGCCAAGTTCTTTAAGCGTTTCCACCGTAATGCCGACGGAAGTTGCGCACATTATAACCCCGATGAAAATAGCTGAGAAAATATCTTTGCTTTGCGGGTAAACGAAAATCATGCCTACGCCGAAGCCGAGCGCAAGCGGCAACAGCACGCCGCCCAGAGCCACTAGGAATGCCGTGAAGCCGAGTTCTTTAAGTTCTTTAAGGTTCGTTTCGAGACCTGCGGAAAACAGCACGAGAATAACGCCTATTTCCGAAAAAGTGGAAACGGAATGCGCGGTAAACGGGAAGAAATCGTTTTCGGGTATAAACGCGCCCCATATGGTAGGACCGATAAGAAGCCCCGCGAGAATGCCGCCGATAACCTGCGGCAAACCGAGCCTTCTCATAAGCAAGCCGAGTAGCTTTGTGGAAAGCAAAATTACGGCTATAGTGAAAATTGTTTTAAGTGCTTCTGACATATTATCGCCTTGCGAAACGCTTTGTAATTTCCTTTAAAAGAGAATTTTTTACGCTTCAAAAAGAGTATTTTTCGGTAGTCGGGAATACAGAACGAAATCCTGACCCATTATATAAAACGTATCTTAATTATATAATATAAAAACAAAAAAGTAAAACGAAATTCCCCTGCGGGGAAAAAATTATGCCGACCTTTTTTATAAAGGTCGGCTGATGTAAAAGTAAGTTGATTTTCATTATTGTTTTTTATCAAGAATATCGAGCACCTTGGCGAAATAATCGGGCAGAGGAGCTTCAAACATCATACGCTCGCCCGTTTCGGGGTGAGTGAACTCCAGCCTGTACGCATGCAGAAGTTGTCCGTTCAGGTTAAAACGGCAGGTTTTCGTGCCGTAAACTTTGTCGCCGACCACTGGGTGTCCGAGGTATTTTGCGTGTACCCTTATCTGATGCGTTCTGCCCGTATGCAAAGAAAACTTAGTAAGAGTGTATTCGGGGTAGCGTTTGACAATCTCGTAATCGGTTACGGCAAGCCGCCCGGAGGGGAAAACCGCCATCATGGTTCTGTCCCTTGTCGATCTGTCTATGTACGTTTCTATGTGCCCCTTATCGTCTTTCAGAACGCCCGAAAGAAGGGCGAGATAAGTCCTCTTGCAGGTCTTTTCGGCGATCTGCGCGGAGAGCGAAAGGTGCGCTTTGTCGTTCTTGGCAACCACCAGAAGTCCGGAAGTATCCTTATCTATTCTGTGCACTATGCCCGGGCGGATAACGCCGTTTATCCCGCTCAGACTGTCAAGATGGTACAGAAGCGCGTTTACGAGAGTTCCGCTTTTAATGCCGCTGCCCGCGTGCACGGTAAGCCCCTGTTGCTTGTTGATAACGGCAAGGCAATCGTCCTCGTAAATTATATCGAGCGGAATGTTTTCCGGCTCCAGACTTATTTCTTCCACGGGAGGAACAATAAGCTCCACCACGTCGCCGGCTTTCACGGGGGTTTTGTTTTTAATCGGCTTGCCGGAAATTTTCGCGTTGCCGCCGTCTAAAATTTTTTGCACTCTGCTACGGGTGAAACCTGTTTTTTCGGAGAGAAAAACGTCCGCCCTGTGGTAATCTTTTTCCGCGATAAATTGCTGTTTTTGTGCGAAATAGGGGGTGTTTTTCTCTTCGTTGGTCAAATCTTCGCCGGAGAGAGTTTCTTTTTCGTTTAAAAGAACGCCCTCGTTTTCGGGGGCGTTTCCGTTTTTATTTTTTCTCATTTTTCCTCTTGTTCTTTCCTAACGGAATAATCGCTTCGTCATCTAAAAACACAAACCAGAATATAAGCATTATAGCGCCTACGGTGAGCGCAATGTCCGCCACGTTGAAAATAGCGGGGAAGAAATGAATGTGTATAAAATCCGTTACGGAATTGAAAACCGTTCTGTCGATAAAGTTGCCGAGTGTTCCGCCGATAAGTAAAATGAAAGTAGTTTTCAGCCATTTTCTGTTTTTACCCATGTATAAAAAGGCTATATAAAGTACGGGCAAAATCAAAAACGTGAGCACGGCAAAAAAGTCCTGCGCCCAGCTTACGCCCGAAAGGCAGGAGAACGCCGCGCCTTTATTCTGCGTATAGTCGAACGAAAACAGCCCGGGGATTATCTCCATAGACCAACCTGCGCCCTGCGCCGCTACCGCTATTTTTGTAGCCTGATCGGCAAGTATTATAAAAATCAATATCAAAACGTAAACCATTTTTACCTCTCGCGGAAAATCGGAATTAAGTTTTATAAAAGCAAAAAGCCGCCTTTATCACGCATTATCGCTCTGTTTCTTTCCTCTTATTTCGTTTATCATTCCTGTTTTAAGGTTGTAGAGATTTTCGGAAAGGTCAACCTTGTATATATGAGGATTGTCTATGCGCAGATATTCGTCCCAGAAAGAGTCCATTTCCTTTCTTGCGTATTCGGCAATTTCCTTAAGCGTGGGGAACTTGTAAACGGTTTTGCCGCCGAGAATAACGGGGACGGAAAGCTCTCTTACAAAGTAGTTTTCGAAAGTGATCTTCTTCCAGGTATCCACGGGGTGGAAGATGGTAAGGGGCTTTGTCGTGTCTATTTGTTCCCCTCTTAAGAAGATGAGGTCTGCCTCGGCTTTGCCCGTTTCGGCATCGTATATTCTGTAAATATTCTTAAATCCGGGGTTGGTAATCTTTGCCGCATTATCGCTGAGCTTGATTTTGGGGATAAGCTTTCCTTTTTCTTCAACTGCGGCAAGCTTGTAAACCCCGCCGAGCGCAGGCAGTCTGTCGCCCGTAATCATTTTTGTACCGACGCCCCAAAGGGATATTTCTGCACCCTGATGTTTGAGCGAGGTAATCGAGTACTCGTCCAGATCGCCCGAAGCGCATATAACAGCGTTGGGATAGCCCGCTTTCACGAGCATGGCCTTAGCTTTTTTGGAAAGATACGCGAGGTCGCCCGAGTCAAGCCTTATGCCGAGCGGTTCGTGTCCCGCCGCGCGAAGTTCGTCGAACACCTTTATCGCATTGGGAACGCCGCTGCGAAGGGTGTCGTAAGTATCGCAAAGGAGAAGGGTCGCGTCCGGATACAGTCTTGCATAAGCGCGAAAGGCTTCAAGTTCGGACGGGAAGTTCATAACCCAGCTGTGTGCGTGCGTGCCCGCAACTTTAATATCGAACATCTGCCCCGCAAGCACGTTGGAGGTGGATTTGCAACCGCCTATAACCGAAGCGCGCGTGCCGTAAATGCCGGCGTCCGGGCCCTGTGCTCTTCTTAAGCCGAATTCCATAATGGTATCGCCCTTTGCCGCGTAACATATTTTTGCGGCTTTGGAAGCGATAAGCGTCTGATGATTTATGATGTTCAAAAGTGCGGTTTCGATGAGTTGCGCTTCGATAACGGGGGCTTTTACCGTAAGAATAGGCTCCCCGGGGAACACCATCGTTCCTTCGGGTACGGCGTAAATATCGCCAGTAAATTTAAACTCCGAAAGGTATTTTAAAAACTCTTCGGAAAAGAGATTAAGCCCCCTGAGGTATTCTATATCTTCTTTTTCGAAGCGAAGATTTTCCACATAATCTATCGCTTGTTCAAGCCCTGCGGCAAGCGAGTAGGTAATCAAATCGTGCTGGCGGAAGAATATATCGAACACGGCTGTTTGGTTCTTGTAACCCTCGTTGAAATAGCCGTTCATCATCGTAAGTTCGTATAAATCCGTAAGCAAAGTTAAATTTCTTTTTCCCATTTTTTGTCTCTCCGTTTTTTAATGGAATAAATTAGGATATTGCGCCATATATTTAGACACTATCTAATTTTATACTATTTATAAAAATAATGCAAGCGAATAATGCCGGCGTTTGATTTTGCTGCCCCGAATTATGCCCGCGGAACATTCGCGCAAAAGGCAAAAAAAGGGCGGGAATAAATCCCGCCCGATTGTCCGTACGAGGTAATTCCCGCCGGGTAAATTTTAATATTTTACGCTTGAAAGTATTTCGCCGTAAGTGGGAAGGGTAATGTACTTTCTGCCGAGAAGTTTTTCCGTTTCGTCCGCGCAGGCTCTTAAAGCTTCCATAGCGGGCAACACTTTGCCGGCAACGGCGTTCGCCTTATCCTCTGCGGAAGAGAGCGCGTCGCAATTTGCTATTTCTTTTTTCAGCTCGCCGCACTTGTCATATAACTTGTCGGTAAGTTTTGACAGTTCTTTAAGCAAGGCTTTCTCTGCATTGCAGCTGATCGAAAGCGCTTCGGTTTTGGTTGCTTCTCTCGCGATTTCGAGTTTGTATCCGATTGCGTCGGGGAGCGAATAACTCATCGCTTCGTTTGCAAGTTCAACGGCTTCGATGTGAACGGTTTTTACATAATTTTCAAGCATGATTTCGCGGAGCGCAACCAGCTCTCTTTCCGAATAAACCCCGTATTTCTCAAATAATTCGATGTTTTTGCCGTCGGTTAAGTGTACAACTGCGTCGGCAGTCGTGCGGTAATTGCAAAGACCTCGTCTGCCTGCTTCTTCCTTCCATTCGTCTGAATAGTTGTTGCCGTTAAATACTATTCTCTTGTGATTTTCGTAGGTGAGTTTAATGTATTCTTCTACCGTTTTAAGCGTATCTTTTTTACCTTCTACGTAGTCGGCAAGGTCGTCGAGCGTTTTAGCGACTATCGTGTTCAGAACGGTGTTCGGCTGAGAAATAGACTGTCTGCTGCCCGGCATACGGAATTCGAATTTATTGCCGGTGAACGCGAAAGGAGAAGTCCTGTTTCGGTCGGTGGAATCCGTTTTGATTTCGGGAAGTGCGCCGACGCCCGTGTTCAACGTGCATTTTTTGGCTTTTTTGCCCGTGCCTTTTTCAATCATGCCGTCGAGCTGTTCGGTGATTTCGTCGCCGAGGAAAACGCTTACGATTGCCGGGGGCGCTTCGTTTGCGCCGAGACGGTGGTCGTTGGAAGCCGAAGCCACGGAAATTCTGAGTAAATCCTGATATTCGTCAACCGCTTTTATAACTGCGGTGAGGAAGGCTAAGAATCTGAGGTTGCTTACGTCGCCGTCCGCATCGAGAAGGTTGTCGCCGTCGGCTGCTATCGACCAGTTATTGTGCTTGCCGCTTCCGTTAATCCCCTCGAAAGGCTTTTCGTGAAGGAGGCAAACCATTCCGAATTTCGGTGCGAGTTGCTTCATCATAGCCATAACTATCTGGTTGTGGTCGCAGGCGAGCGTTGCGTCCTCGTAAATGCACGCGAGTTCGTGCTGAGCGGGGGCAACCTCGTTGTGTTCGGTCTTTGCGGAAACGCCGAGTCTCCAGAGCCTTCTGTTTAATTCGTGCATATAATCGGAAACTCTCGTTTTGATTTTTCCGAAGTAGTGGTCGTCAAGTTCCTGTCCTTTGGACGGGCGCGCGCCGAGAAGAGTTCTGCCCGTAGCCACTATGTCGGGGCGAGCTTCGTAAACTTCTTTATCAATAAGGAAATATTCCTGTTCCGCGCCGACAGACGAAGAAACGTGAGCGGGATTCTGACCGAATAACTTCAATACTCTTTTAGCAGAGTCGTTGAGCGCGTGGAGAGAACGGAGAAGAGGGGTTTTTAAATCGAGAGCTTCGCCGCCGTAAGAGCAGAACGCCGTGGGGATGCAAAGAACGTTGTCGGTTATAAAGGCGTAGCTTGTGGGGTCCCACGTGGTATAGCCGCGCGCTTCGAACGTTGCGCGTATGCCGCCCGTCGGGAAGGAGGAAGCATCCGGTTCGCCCTTAATAAGCGTGCTGCCGGAAAACTCCGAAACGGGTTTGCCGTTCTTCGTTCTGGAAAGGAAACTGTCGTGCTTTTCAGCCGTAACGCCCGTCATAGGCTGAAACCAGTGAGTGTAATGAGTTGCGCCCTTTTCTATAGCCCATCTTTTCATTTCGAGGGCGATAGCGTCCGCAACGTCTTTTTTGATAGGCGTGAATGTATCGATAGAACGTTTGTATTCGCTGAAAATTTCTTCGGGAAGTCTTGCTTTCATTACGTCCTCTGTAAAGACGTCGGCGTTAAAATCGTTAATAAACGTTTCCATTTTTTATCTCCTGTATTTATTCCTTATTTTTTTCTTTTGAATTAAGCATTTTGAGTTTACAGTATTTTACGAACTCGTGGAAAATCGGATTGGTCTTTTCAGGGCGCGACGTAAATTCCGGGTGGAACTGAACGCCGAGGAAAAACGTGCCGTTATCCGCTTCCACAGCTTCCACGATATTGCCGTCGGGCGAGGTACCGCTTATTATCAAGCCCTTGGAAGTGAGCAGATCTCTGTATTTGTTGTTGAATTCGTAACGGTGGCGGTGGCGTTCGCGTATCAGCTTTTCGCCGTAAGCGCGATAGAGGTGGGTGTTTTCTTCTACCTTGCAGGGGTATCCGCCGAGGCGCATCGTGCCGCCTTTCTTCTTGCCTACCTGGTCATCCATAAGGTCTATTACTTTGTTGCCCGTTTCGGAAAATTCTCCGCTCGTAGCGTCCGCAATGCCGGCTACGTTTCTTGCAAACTCCATAACGGCTATCTGCATGCCCAGGCAAATTCCGAAGTACGGAACGCCGTTTTCTCTCGCGTATTTGCAAGCGGTTATCATTCCTTCTATGCCGCGTTTGCCGAAGCCGCCGGGCACGAGAATGCCGTCCGCGCCTTTAAGCTTGTCCTTAACGTTTTCCTCGGTGATCTCTTCGCTGTCTACCCAGGCAAGGTTGACGTGAACGCCGTTGGAATACGAAGCGTGGTTAAGCCCTTCTATAACGGAAAGGTAGCTGTCGTGCAAAGCGACGTACTTGCCGACGATTGCAACGGTAACTTCTCCTTTTCTGCTGTTTATGCTCTTTATAAGTTTTTTAAGGGGTTTTAAGTCGAGTTTGTTTTTTATTTTAAGTTTTTTGCAGGCAACGGCGTCAAGCCCGTTTTCGTGGAGCATCATCGGCGCTTTGTACAGACAATCCACCGTGGTGTTGGAGATAACGCAATCTCTGTCCACATTGCAGAAGTTCGCTATTTTCTCTCTTATCGCGTCGCCGCAGTCGCCGTCGGAACGGGTTACGATTATGTCGGGGCGCACGCCCATCGCTTGCAGTTCCTTTACCGAATGTTGTACGGGCTTCGATTTGTACTCGTCCGAACCGGATATATAAGGAACAAGGCAAACGTGTATAAACAGGCAGTTTTCCCTGCCTACGTCAAATGAAAACTGACGAATGGCTTCGATGAACGGCTGACTTTCGATATCGCCTATCGTGCCGCCTATTTCGGTAATTAAAACGTCTGCGCCCGTAAGCTTTACGTTTTCGCTTATGAAGGATTTTATTTCATTTGTAACGTGGGGGATTATCTGCACCGTCTGACCGAGATACTTGCCTTCGCGTTCCCTGTTAAGAACCGTCCAGTAAACCTTGCCCGAAGTGAGGTTTGAAAGTTTTGTAAGGTTGTGCCCCGTAAATCTTTCGTAGTGACCGAGGTCGAGATCGGTTTCGCCGCCGTCGTCGGTTACGAAAACTTCGCCGTGCTGAATGGGATTCATAGTGCCTGGGTCAACGTTCATGTAGGGGTCGAATTTCTGAGCCGCTACCTTAAGCCCTCTGAGTGCGAGTAGCTTACCGAGTGAAGCCGCAACAATTCCTTTGCCGAGCCCACTTACTACTCCGCCTGTAACGAAAATATATTTCGTCATTTGTTAAAACTCCTTTATTTATCTTAAATTTTTTTGCCTTGAATTTTACGGACGCAAACAGCTTTTTTACGCATTTTTCATAAAAAAGGGCGTTTTTTTTTAGAGGTCTTTATGGACCGCCAAGAAAAAACGCCTTTTAAAAGCATAAAATATGTAGTTTACCGTGCATTGTTCGCCCGTCGTTTTATCGGCTGTTCTGCCAAAAAACGTGTTTGATTATATCACGGGGAAAAGACTTTGTCAAACGTTTGAAATAAATTTTTCAAATTTTTTTGATTAAGCTGTTTTCGGCACCGAATCCCTATGGTTTGACCCTTGCCGGTTTAGACTTATAAATCTTTGCTCTTATGGAATTTCTTTCCCTGCAAAGGAATTCCGTGGCGGTTTTTATAACACCGCATAGCGGCAACAATAATATAGTAGAGAGAATATTGAATACCGTGTGGAAGTTCGCAACCATTCTTTCGGCGCTTCCGCTGAAAGCAAAGAACGCGTTTTCTATCGGTTTTGCAAAAAATATAAGGAAGGGAAGTACGATTGCCGTTCCGAACAGGTTGAACAGAATATTCGCCATCGCTACCTTTTCGGCTTCCTTGTCTATGGACGAGGACAGAAGAAGCACCGCGACGCCCGACCCTATATTCGAGCCGAGAATAAGGTACGCGCAGCTTTCAAAACCGAGAATTCCGCTCGCCGCAAGCGCGATTATAACCGAACTTACCGCCGACGAACTTTGCACTATACCGGTTATTAAAAAGCCGTTTAATATGAGAAAAAAGGGGTTTTTTACAGTGAACAGTCCTCTGAAAAACGGATATCTGCCAAAAGCCGAAACCCTTTCGTTCATTATCCCCAGCCCTATAAACAAAAGCCCGAAACCGAATAAAAAGCCGCCTGCGTTTTTTACTAAGTCTTTCTTGAAAAACGTTAGTACAAACCCTGCGACGGCAAACAGCGACGCTATGGAATCCATTAAAGAGAAGCCCCCGCCCGAGAGCGAAACGAGCTGCGCCGTAATGGTGGTGCCAATATTCGCGCCCATAATCACGGGTATTGCGGCTTTAAACGTAATTGCGCCTGCGCCCGCAAACGAGGCGAGCATAATGTTGGTGGCGGTGCTGCTCTGAATAATTGCGGTTACTCCCGCCCCCGCAAGAATGCCGCGTAGTTTGGAGCGCGTCGCGCCGTAAATGGTCTGTTTCATCTTCTCGCCGGCTACAGCCTGAACGCACTCGCTCATCTTCTGCAAACCGAAAAGAAACACAGCAACCCCGCCGAACGCCATCAATATTTCTCTTATAATTTTAACGGTAAACATAATATAAGTTATGTTTTCGCGTTATGGATAATGCCTTTTCCGTTCAGAAAAAACTAAGCTGTTCGGTCTTTTCCGGGAACTCGTTTAAAAACTCGAAAACCTGTTTCGGCGAACAATAAACGCCCGTTCCTTTGAGCCGTGAATAAAAAATATTACACAGCTTATCGGAGTTGTCGGATGTGCATTCGTATGAATTGCCGAATCGTTCTATATACTTTTTCTTAATTCCGGGGAAGCTTTTATCGAGGTTTTTATAAAAGTACTCCCGGTTGCCCTTTCGCAGCGTAACCCCGAAGCCGAAGTTGATTATGCCGGCAACGCCCGCATCCAGGCAATAATCGAGAATGCCGTTTAAGTTCTCCGCCGTGTCGTTTATAAAAGGGAGAACAGGGCAGAGCCAAACTACGGTGGGGATCCCACGTTTTTGAAATTCTTTTAAGACTTTAAATCTTGCGGAAGTCGGGCATACGTTCGGCTCTATTATCCCGCACAGGTCGTCGTCATAGGTGGTCAGTGTAATTTGCGCTACCACCTTGGTTTTTTCGTTTATTTTTTCGTAAAGGTCTAAATCTCTCAGGATTAAATCGGACTTTGTTATTACCGTTACCCCGAAGCCGTTTTTATAAATCAGTTCAAGCGATTTTCTTGTGAGCAAAAGGCTTTTTTCGCATTGCATATAAGGGTCGCACATAGACCCCGTGCCTATAATGCACGGCTTGCGCTTCCTTTTCAGTGCGTCCTCGAGAAGTTCGAGGGAGTTTGCCTTTACTGCAACGTCCTCGAAAGGGTGATCCATTCCGTAAACTTCGGAGCGGCTGTCGCAATAAATGCAACCGTGGGTACACCCCCGATATAAATTCATCCCGTTTTTCTGCGAAAGAATCGTTTTTACGTTTATATCATGCATAGAGCACGGTTATTCTTTGAGCTTGGCTCCGCAGTTTTTGCAGAAGTTTCCGTCCTCGTCGTTCTCCGTTCCGCAAGAAGGGCATGTTACGCTCTTTTTCTCTTCTTCGTTTTTTGCTTCTTCTGCCTTCGACTGTTTAAGCTCGTCTATGCCGGAAACGACCTCTGCCGCCGTCTCCTTTATAACGGGCATTCCTTCGTTTTTCTGGTAGCGCATGATTTCTCTGCCGAAACCGAGGAGAAGCATCATTCCGCCGAAAGCCATAAGGGGTAAACCGATAAAACAGAGGAAGAAAAGCTTTGGTGCTTCATCCGACCCCATGGAGGCAAAGAAGTTTATAAAACCCGTTACGGCTAAAATAAGCCCCGCGCCAAGTGAAACGGCACCGGCTATTTTAAGAGTTTTTTTAGCTTTTTCGTGATTGTTGTTTAGATTGTTATTCATATTTTTCCTTTTGAAAAAAGGGGCAGATTTATTTTAAGTCCCCTTTTTCACACATTATCAATGTTTTTAGTCTGTTGTCAGAATTTAATCGTACGAGGCTCGGCGGTAAAAGACGAGAATACCGCGGTGGCGTTTTTGAAATATAAAACTTCCGTATTGCCGTCGTCCGGATCGTACATGGATTTCAATTCGGGGTAAGCTTCAAGCATGGAAACACGCGCTTCCCGTCTGTCGTCCTCGATAAGCTCGCCGGAAAGCCTAAGCCATTCTCCGTCTTTGAACGCACAGATTTCCACTTTGTTGTTTTTGGCGATCTGTTTGGAAACTTCTTTCTTTTTGCCCGTCTGAATGTATAACTTGCCGTCGAAAATGTTAGCTGTTCCGAACGGGCGAACTCTCGGGCTGTCGCCGTCTACGGTTGCAAGGTAATACACGCCTGCGTCTTTTAAAAATTTGCAAACGCTCTCCATAATAGTCTCCTTTATTTTTATTCTTTAAAGAATGGGGATGGAAGCGAGGAATTTAACGTCCTTTCTGTCCGCGGCGTCACCCTCGGCAAGCACGAAAAGTTTGGAGTGAATTATGCCGCCCGCTTCTTTTACGAGCTTTTCAAGCCCCTGCAAGCTTGCGCCGGTGGATACGACGTCGTCCACAATACCTACTTGTTTGCCCTTGATAAGATCGGCGTCGTGCTTTGAAAGATAAAGCTTCTGTACCGCGCCAGTGGTGATGGAAGATTGTATGGAAATTTCAATGCCGTCCTGCATATAAAGCTTCTTGGTCTTTCTCGCGACGGCGTAGTGTTTATGGCCGAGTTCTCTTGCCGCAACGTGGGTGAGTTGCAAGCCCTTGGATTCCGCTGTTATAAGAACGTCGCACTCTTTTGCTAGTTTAGCTATTTCTTTGCCGCAGTGTTCGGTAAGTTCCGTGTCCCCGTGAAGATTGAAAAAGCAAATGCTTACGCCGCTGGGAAGCGTTAAAACGGGTAACTCGGCTTTGTAGCCTTTAATATCTACTTCAAAGTATTTCAAAATATTTCCCTCCGGAAAGTACATAATATTATTTTTACAGTAATTATAACATCAATCCGTAAAAAAGTAAATTGTTTGATTTCGTTTATTCGCATTTTATAAGCGCCGCCGGCATAAAATTTATTATTGCAGATTATGCTTTAAAACTAAAGCGCGTTTAATGGCGGAGATAAATATGTATTCAAAGACTTGCGACGAAATTTTCAATGAGCTTAAAGTTGATAAATCAACGGGGCTTACACTTTCGGAAATCGCCCCGAGGCGAGCCGAATTCGGTGAGAATATAATAGAGGGGACAAAACAAAAAAGCCTGTTTAAGCGTGTTTTAGAGGCTTTTTGCGATCCTATGATTTTAATTTTGCTGTTCGCGCTTGCCGTTACCGCGGGCGTGAATATCGGCAAACTGTTAAAAACAGGCGACGGTGATTTTACCGAATGCATAGGCGTGCTTTGCGCCGTTACGCTGTCGGTTACCATCACCGCGTTTATGGAAAGAAAAAGCGAAAAGGCGTTTGAGCTTTTACAGAACATGTCCGATAAATCTCTCGTAAAGGTCAGGAGGGAGGGCGAAACGAGGCTTATCCCTAAGTCCGAGCTTGTCGTCGGGGATATCGTTCTGATTTCCTCGGGCGACAGAATAGTTGCGGACGGAAGGATAATAAAAGCTTCATCCCTTTCGATTGACGAAAGCACGCTGACAGGGGAGAGCAAGCCGAGGTACAAGCGCGCCGACGTGGTTTTAAAGGAAAAAGAACACCTTGCGGAAAGGATTAACTGTGCGTTCGCCTCCACACTGTGCGTTACGGGGCAGGGCGAAATGATAGTTACCGCCGTCGGAAATAAAACGGAAATAGGTAAAATTGCAGGTGAACTACAGACCAAAAACAAAATTTCCGCCCCGCTGAACGAAAAACTTACAAGACTCGGCAAGTGGGTTGCCGTCATCGGCGGGATTTCCGCTGCGATTACCTTTGTCGTTTCGGCGGTAAGGCTTTATTTAAGCGGAAGTTTCACATTTGACAACGTTCAGGAAATTTTTATAGAAAGCGTGGTGCTTATCGTTGCCGCCGTGCCGGAAGGCTTACCCACGATAGTTGCCATTTCCCTTTCGCTCAACGTTATGAAGCTTGCCAAAGAGAACGCGCTTATCAAAAAACTCGTGGTTGCGGAAACCGCGGGTTGCGTAAGCATTATTTGTTCGGACAAGACGGGTACGCTCACCACCAACAAGATGACTGTGGAAAGATTTATTCTTCCCGACGGCAGAGAAACGGCTGTACTGCCTTCTGTCGTTTACGATAATATTATGCTCAATTCCACCGCGGGCGAAGCGGAGAAAAACGGAAAAGCTCTGCTCTCCGGCAACCCCACGGAATGTGCGCTCATCGCGTTTGCAAAAAACACGCGGGCTGTTTCCACAACCGTTTACAGGGGTAAATTCCCAGTGACCGGCAGAACGGAATTTTCTTCCGAAAATAAGTATATGTCCACTAAAACGCGCGTTAACGGGGTGTTTTTCGATTTTTACAAAGGCTCGCTGGAGAAGCTTGCGGCGATACTTCCGACAAAAGGCAATCTGACCGTTTTAAAAAACAAGGCGGAATATTATTCCCGCGAGGGCGGCAGGATAATAGCTTTCGGACATAAAAACGAAAACGGCGAATGCTTTATAGACGGAATTGCCGTTATAGTTGACCCTGTAAGGGGAGACGTAAAACAATCCGTTTCGGAATGCAAATCGGCAGGCATAAGGGTTATGATGCTTACGGGCGACGGGGAAAACACCGCCTTTGCCGTGGCGAGAAAGCTTGGCATAGCGCGCAGCGATGGCGAAGTGTATAACGCCGCCGATATAGAAAAAATGAGCGACGATAAGCTTACTTCTCTGCTTCCGAAGATATCGGTTATCGCAAGGAGTACGCCGCTCACAAAGCTGAGGATAGTAAAACTTCTCAAAAAGACGGGCGAGGTGGTTGCTGTTACCGGCGACGGCGTAAACGACGCCCCCGCAATCAAGCAGGCGGATATAGGCATTGCAATGGGCAACGGTTCGGAAATAGCTAAGGAAGCAGGCGACATTGTTCTTTTAGACGATTCGTTTTCCACGATAATAAAAGCTATTTCCTTCGGAAGAAACGTATTTAGGAATTTCCGCCGTTTCGTGACGTTCCAGCTCACCGTAAATTTTTCGGCGGTGGCAACCGTGCTTCTTGCTCTGTTGCTCGGGCTGAAATCTCCGTTTAATGCGCTTCAGCTTTTGTGGCTGAATATAATCATGGACGGACCGCCCGCCCTGACGTTGGGGCTTGAAAAACCCGCGGGCAATCTTTTAAAGGAAAAACCGAAGAAGCGCACAGACAATCTTGTGGATAAAAAGACCGCCTTGAAAATAGCGCTGAGCACCGTATATATAACCGCGGCTACTACGCTGCAACTGCTCACAAACTTTATGAACGTTCCGCAAAACGAAATATCAACTTCAGTTTTCTCGCTGTTCGTTACGTTGCAGCTGTTCAATTCGCTCAACTGCAGAAAGACGGGTGCGGAGAGCGTTTTTGAGGATTTCTTCGGCAACAAACCCATGCTTATAGCGTTCGCCCTTGCCGCCGCCGTACAGCTTTTGATAACCCAGTTGTTCGGAAGCCTTTTTGAAACGGTTCCGCTCTCTCTGCCGACTATAGGTAAAATGCTTCTCGTTTCGTTCGGCGTCATAGCCGTTTCGGAGATAGCAAAGCTTGTTTATCTTTTGCTATTCAAGAAAAGAAATAAAAGGAGCTTAAAGCTTTCTTATATGTCTTAAAACGCATATATCCACCGAGTTGTCCACAAAGTTATCCACATTTTGGCGAAAAATGCCCGTTTTCTGTGGATAACTTCTGTATTTAATGTGTATAGGTCAATATAAACGGAGTGCCGCGTATTATGTTTAACGCATTGTTTTTAAAAAAGAATATACTCGTCGCGGTGATAATCGCTGTTGCCGCGCTCGCCCCTACAATTGCATTTTTCTCGCTCAACGCGACCCCGTCGGACGCCCGCGCCATGCCGTTTACGGTGGTTATAGATGCGGGGCACGGAGGCATAGACGGAGGCGTTTCGGGCGTGAGTACGGGCGTTAAAGAAAGCGATTTGAATCTTGCATACGCGAAGAGTCTGAAAAAGTATTTTCTCTCCTCGGGGTTCGACGTGATTATGACGAGGAGTACCTCCGCGGGGCTATATGGCAGAGCGACCTCTTCGCTTAAAAAGACGGATATGAAAAACCGCAAACGCATAATCGAAAAAGCCGTGCCCGATCTTGTAATTTCCATACATATGAACAAATACCCGCTTTCTTCGAGGCGCGGAGCGCAGGTGTTTTACAAGCAGGGGGACGAGGCGGGCAAACAGCTTGCCTCCTGCGTGCAAAAGGAGCTTAACGAGTTGAAACAAGCCCCGCGCGAGTGTTTCGAGCTGGGCGGCGATTATTACATTCTGAACGTATCACCTTGCCCCGCTATAATTGCGGAGTGCGGTTTTCTTTCCAACGCCGAGGATGAAGCCCTTCTTTTAAACGAAACCTATAAGGAAGAGCTTTGCTACGCCATATACAAGGGCGCGGTCGTCTTTCTCAGTGAGCCGGGCGAAAATTAGAGTTTTTATATTTTTAATATCGGGCAAATTATCCGAAAGAGAAAAGATTTTTGGAAATGTTGCGGCTTGAAAAACGGCTGCGGCATTTTTTATTTAACGGCACTTTACCAAGCGCGATAATCCGTAAATATTTTTTTTACAAAAAGTAGATGTTTTATTTATGATTTATTTACATTTTTCCAGATTTTTTATAACGATTATATTTTCTTTTTTTATAAAAGTATGTTATAATATACACGGAATCACCAAGGAGACAGACAAAATGAATCTTGACAGAATTATTGCGGTCAGAAATAATAAAACCGTATACCGCAGCGGAGATATATGCGTTAAGGTTTTCGATCAGGCTTTTTCCAAAGCGGACGTCCTTAACGAAGCCTTGAATCAGGCGAGGGTGGAAGAGACCGAACTGCATATCCCGAAAATCCGCGAAGTAAGCGTTATCGACGGAAAATGGGCTATCGTTACGGATTATATAAAGGGTAAAACGCTTGAACGACTGATGACGGAAAATCCCGATAAAAAGGACGAATACCTTGAAATGTTCGTCAATCTGCAGTTAGATGTTCTGTCTCAGAAATGTCCGTTGCTTACGAGATTGAAGGATAAAATGAACCGCAAGATTTGCGACACGGATCTTGACGCTACGGTGCGTTACGATTTACACACGAGGCTTGAAGCCATGCCGAGGCACGATAAACTCTGCCACGGCGATTTTAACCCATCCAACATAATTATTGCCGAAGACGGAACGCCGTTTATTTTAGATTGGTCGCACGCAACGCAGGGCAACGCTTCTGCGGACGTGGCGAGAACGTACTTATTATTCCTGCTTAACGGAGACTCTTCCGGTGCGGAGAAATATCTCGATTTGTTCTGCGAAAAAACCAATACGGATAAGAAATACGTTCGCAAATGGATGCCAATCGTGGCGGCGGCTCAAAGCTTAAAGGGGAACGCGAAAGAACGCGAATTCCTGCTTTCGTGGGTTAACGTCGTCGATTATGAATAAAATCGATTAAAAACGGTCGATTATGAAAAAGGAGAAAAATGATGAAAGTTACGGTTTGTATAGGATCTTCCTGTCACATTAAAGGTTCGCGCATAGTTGTTGAAGATTTACAGCGGTTTATCAACGAATCCGGACTCGGAGACAAAGTGGAACTCGGCGGAACGTTTTGCATGGGCAATTGCCAATCCGGCGTTTGCGTTACCGTGGACGATGATTTTTATTCGGTATCGCCGGAAACCGTTCGTGAGTTTTTTGAAACCGCAATAAAAGCAAAGGTGTAAAATGGTATTTGTAGAAATATGCGTAGGCAGTTCTTGTCATATTAAGGGCTCGCCCAGAGTTGTTGAATTATTCAACGAAAAAATCAAAAACTCTCGGTTAGAAGACGAAATCGTGCTGACGGGGGCGTTTTGCTCCGGTCGGTGCAATCGCGAAGGAGTGACCGTAACCGTAGGCGACGACGTCTATACGGGAATTACTCCCGAAGGCTTCGGAGAATTCTGGGAAAAGAAGGTATTGCCGGCTGTAGAAAAAGCCCGGAATATTTAAACTAAGGGGATAAAAAATAAGGGAGGGAAAATGATGGCGGAATTTTTGACGTTGAAGAAATCCAACTGCAAGAATTGCTATAAGTGTATCAGGTATTGCCCTGTGAAATCTATAAGATTTTCGGGCAACCAGGCGCATATTATCGGTAACGAATGTATTTTGTGCGGGCGTTGTTTCGTAGTCTGCCCGCAACACGCAAAACAGATTGTAGACGAAACCGAAAAGGTAAAAGTATTGATTCAATCGGGCGCGCCGGTGTACGTAAGCATTGCGCCGTCCTTTATTGCAAACTATCCTGGCACGGGAATAAACGGAATAAAAAAGGCTTTAAAACAACTCGGCTTTACCGACGTCGAAGAAACCGCCGTCGGCGCGACGATTGTAAAAACCGAATACGAAAAAATGCTTTCCGAAAAAACGAGAGATGTGCTTATTTCCTCCTGTTGTCATTCGGTGAATTTGCTTATTCAGAAGTATTTCCCGTCGCTTTTACCCCTGCTTGCGGACGTTATGTCGCCTATGCAGGCGCATTGTTCCAAAATAAAGAGGGAACACCCCGAAGCCAAAACCGTTTTTATCGGACCGTGCGTGGCGAAAAAAGACGAAGCTCAGTATTACTCGGGCATTGTGGACGCCGTTCTTACGTTTGAAGATTTAACCGATTGGCTCAAAGAAAAAGGAATAGAAATAGAGCGTGATTTGGATTCGAATGAAAACAGTCGCGCGCGTTTCTTTCCCACTACGGGCGGGGTTCTGAAAACGATGGAGAAAGCCGAAGAGGATTATACCTATCTTGCCGTCGACGGCGTGGATAACTGCATTGCTACGTTGAAAGATATAGAGAACGGAAACGTTCATAAATGTTTTGTGGAAATGTCTGCTTGTGCGGGCAGCTGTATCGGCGGACCCGTTATGGAAAATCACCGTTCGCCCGTCAGGGATTATCAGGCAGTAGCCAAATACGCGGGCAAAAAGGACTTCGACGTCAGTCAGCCCGATTCGCTTGATCTGAAAAAACATTTCGACCCGATAGAGAGAAGAAACGGTATACCTTCCGAAGCTGAAATTTTGGAAATACTAAAAAAAATGGGCAAAAACAAGCCCGAGGACGAATTGAATTGCGGCTCGTGCGGGTACGATACCTGCCGCGAAAAAGCAATTGCCATTTATCACGGAAAAGCGGAAATATCCATGTGTCTGCCCTTCCTTAAAGAGAAGGCGGAAAGTTTTTCCGATTGCATAGTTTCAAACACGCCTAACGCTTTGATCGTAGTAAACGAAGCGTTGGAAGTACAGCAAATAAATCCCTCGGCTCGCAAGATACTGAATATCCGTTACAGTTCGGACGTTCTCGGCGACCAGGTAGTAAGAATAATGGACCCCCAGCCGTTCCTGGAAGTACTCGGAAGCAAACGCAGTATCAGAAACCGTAAAACTTTCCTTGCGGAATACGACAAGTTCGTGGAGCAAACGATTATTTACGACGCGAACTACCATATGCTTTTGTGTATCATGAGGGATATTACCGAGCAGGAACACGAGAGGGAAAAACGCGAAAAATTGCGCAATCAGACGGTGGAAACCGCGGATAACGTAGTAGATAAACAAATGAGAATCGTTCAGGAAATCGCGTCGTTGCTCGGCGAAACCGCCGCGGAAACGAAGATAGCTTTAACGAAACTGAAGGAGAGTATATCCGATGAATAATCTTTGTGCGGATATCGGATACAAAAGCATAAATCATTTCGGAGAGCAACTTTGCGGAGATCACGTTGACGTTGTGGAACAGAGCGAAGATTCTACCGTAATAGTACTGGCAGACGGGCTCGGCAGCGGCGTCAAGGCAAGCATATTGTCGACTTTGACAAGCAAAATTATTTCCACGATGATGTCGGAAGGGTTATCTCTTTCCGATTGCGTGGAAACCATTGCTCAAACGCTTCCGATCTGCTCCGTAAGAGGAGTTGCTTACTCCACGTTCACGATTATGAATATAGTCGAGAATCGCGAAATGGAGCTGATTCAATACGATAACCCCATGACGATAGTACTCCGCAACGGGCAGAATTACGAATACCCGAAAACCGAAATGAATATCGACGGAAAAAAGATATATCATTCGATTATAAAATTGCAGGAGGACGACGTTTTTATTTCCGTAAGCGACGGTTGTCCGCATGCGGGTATAGGTCTTGCTTATAACTTCGGGTGGAAGCGCGAAGAAATTATAGATTTTATGATCGCGGCGACTGCGGGAGGATATTCCGCAAAAACGCTTTCCACAATTTTGATAGAAGAGGTAGATAAACTTTACGGGCATAAGCCGGGCGACGACGCCACTGCGTGCGTTATAAAAATAAAAAAGCGCGTTCCGATGAGCATTTTGTTCGGACCGCCCAGGGACAGAGACGACGCTAACCGTATGATGGCGTTATTCTTTGCGAAAGAAGGGAAACACATAGTTTGCGGCGGTACTACTTCTTCCATCGTTGCCAAATATCTCGGTAAAAAGGTGGAAGTAGGCATAAATTTCGAGCGTTCGGATATCCCGCCGATCGCGAAAATAGAAGGCGTGGACCTTGTTACCGAAGGCGTTATTACCATGAACAGGGTTGTGGAATACGCCCACGACGCTATAGGCGAAAATAAACTTTACGAAAAATGGAGTTTCGGGCACGACGGCGCGTCGTTGATATGCCAGATGCTGTTTGAAGAAGCGACGGATATCAATTTTTACGTCGGCAGGGCGATAAACCCCGCGCACCAAAACCCGGACTTACCGATAAATTTCAATATAAAAATGAATCTTGTAGAAGACTTGTCCGCTTGCCTTAAAAAAATGGGCAAACGTATTATAGTCAGTTATTTCTAAACGGAGCTGCCATATGAGAAAATTCGACACAAAAGTACAACACCTGAAATACAAAGTTTTGCGTGAGGTGGCAAAACAGGCATGGGCGGATACCTTGCAGGAAAACATTCTGGATATTCCTAAAATGATTGTGCCCGGAAAAAAACCGACGATGCGTTGCTGCGTCTATAAAGAGCGCGCTATTTTAGCCGAAAGGGTTAAACTTGCAATGGGCGGCAATATGAAAAACCCCAACGTTATAGAAGTTATAGATATCGCCTGCGACGAATGCCCTATGGGCGGGTACGAAGTTACCAGCGCTTGCCGCGGCTGTCTTGCTCACCGCTGCGAGGACGTTTGCAAATTCGGCGCGATTACGTTCGACGAAAAACATGAAGCGCATATAGATAAAGATAAATGTAAAGAGTGCGGCGCATGTTCAAAGGTGTGCCCGTACAGCGCTATTCATAACTATAAACGCCCGTGCGAAACCGCTTGTAAGGTAAAAGCTATAAAGATGGGCGACGAAAAGCAGGCGAGCATAGACAACTCCAAGTGTATATCCTGCGGCGCATGCGTTTACGCTTGTCCTTTCGGCGCAATTACGGATAAATCTTATATTCTTAACGTAATAGATATGCTGAAGGGAAGCCACGGCAACCAGCATTATAAAATTTATGCGATCGTTGCTCCTTCTATTTCAAGTCAGTTTACGTATGCAAAACTCGGGCAGGTAATTACCGGTCTTAAGAAGCTCGGCTTCCACACGGTTATAGAAGCTGCTCTCGGCGCGGATATGGTAGCGCAGGCGGAGTCCAAAGAACTTGCCGAAAAGGGCTTTTTAACAAGCTCCTGCTGCCCTGCATTCGTCAATTATATAGAGAAGAATTTCCCCGATTTGCTTAAATTCGTTTCCCATAACCTTTCGCCTATGGCAGCGATATCCAAGTATATTAAAGAGCATGAGGAAAACGCTAAAATCGTATTCATCGGACCTTGTACCGCGAAGAAGATGGAAATTCAGAAGGAAAAAGTTAAACCTTACGTGGATTCCGTTTTAACGTTTGAAGAGTTGCAGGCGCTTTTCGACAGCCGCGAAATAGATATAACCACGCTTGAAGAGGACGTCCTCGACAACGCGTCGTATTTCGGAAGAATATTCGCCCGCAGCGGAGGACTTTCGGACGCCGTTGCCGAAGGCATTAAAGAACAAAATCTCGAGTTCGTTTTAAAACCGTGCGCTTGTGACGGTATAGAACAGTGCCGCGTAGCGCTGTTGCAAAAGAAGGTAGGAAAACTTCAGGCAAACTTCATCGAAGGTATGGCGTGCGTCGGCGGATGTATCGGCGGCGCGGGATGTCTTACGCACGGTGAAAAGAACAAAGCGGAAGTAGATAAATACGGCGAGGAAGCGCTTGAAAAAACCATAGCGGATGCCGTCTCTTTGTTGAAATAGTTTTTATAATTCCGGCTGTCCGTAAACGCGGACGGTCGGAATTTTTTATACGATAAAAATAAAAAGCCGCCTTTATCGCAGAAAAACGCCACGAAATATATTTCTCGTATTGCAAGAGACTTTTTGTTTTGCAACTGCAAAAATCGTGTTAAAAAATGAGCTCGGTTTTATACCGAGCTCATTTATAGTTTAACTTTCAAACTTCGGAGCGCATTTCACGGGCGCCCTTTTTGTTTGTTCCGCTGTTTTGACCGTTAACCCTTTCTTTCGGACGAAGCATTTAAAACGGTTTTAACGAACGTTTTGGAGCTGAAAACGAGCACGCCTACGACGATGGCGATTGCAATATCGGGCAGAACATATCCCGCCTGATAGATAAGGCTGTACAGGAACGGGCTTTGTCCCTCGGGTGCGAACGCGCCGAACGCAAATACGCCCGAAAGATAGTGCATAACAAATCTGCAAAGCCCCGCAACTACGCCGCCGAGGGCAAATTTCCATCTGTCGCTTAAAGTGCCGACGTTAGCGAAAATTCCCGCAAGACCTATGCATGCGAACGCTAAGGGGTAATCGAGCAAGAACTGCGCGGGATGGATGATGTACGGATCCTGTATAGCTTGCAGCAGTCCGTAAATCGCCCCTGCGAAAGCGCCTTTTTTGCATCCGAACATATAAGAGTAAATCATAAGGGGGAGAAGCGAAGCTATCGTAATTGAGCCGCCCTGAGGCATTTTAATTATTCTTAAGTAAGAGAGAGCGAAGCTCAAAGCTATGCAGATAGCCGCGTACGATATTGATTTTGTGGTAAATCCGCTTTCACTGCCTCTGTCGGAAAGGAATGCCGCGGCGAGTACCGCGCCGAACGCGAGAACGGAAGCCACGTATAAAGCTATGCTTTTAACGTCGTCGTTGGTAAGCCAGTTCATTTCTGCGCCTTTGCCGTTAGCAAAACGGATGCCCATAAATACGAGAACGACAATTACCGCCGCGCCGGAAGCAATTCCCGATATAAGTCTTGTAGTTTTGTCGTTTTTGAAATAAAGCAGAACCGCGCTGGCAGCTATAACGAGAATGGCAGCAAGTAAGGGGTAGAAAAGGTCTTTTACAAACGCGTCATCCTGTTTGTTTTCTACAAAGCCGAAAATCAGGAACGTAATACCGACGGCGGCTGCATAGAGAATTGCTATAATAAGCGACCTTTTTGCTATAAGCGGTCTTTTTTCTTTCTTAGAAACGAAAAAGACAACTAAAAATGCGATAATCATGGCTAACGTGAGCCATATGCACACGGCACGTACGATGTCGTGCGGGGTGTCGAACGAGAAAGGATAGAGCACAATCTTGTTCGCCAGTAAAGCGGTTGACATAAAATCCTCCTTTGGAATCCTGCGATTCCTTAGGGGCAAAATAAAAGCCCCTGTCTGAAATTAAGAAGGGGCTTAATAATACGGATTTTTCCCCTACAAGCATTATCTTGTCAGGTTCAATGGGTATAATCTCAGCAAGGAAAGTTACAAGCACCCCTGTCACGTTGCTATTCTACATAATTTTTTTTGCTTTGTCAACTGTTTTGGCAAATTAAAGTTTACTTTTTTATGTTCACGCAGATAACGCCCGCAAGTCCGCCGGCTACAAGCCCGTAAATAATCTCTAATACGGTGCCGAAGCCGAAAGTCAGTCCGCCGGAAATCAAGCCGAAAAGCAAATAGGTGATTATTATAAGTGAAAGACCGGTTATCGCGCCCTTAATAAGACCTTTTTCGCCGTTTACGGCAAACGGGCACGCTATGCAAACGGATACCAACTTTATTACGCCGTTAATTATTATTATGACTTGTTGCGGAATAACAACGAATTTCAGTACGAACGCAAAAATCAATATCATTGCAAGGCACGCGCCAAGCCCTATCAGCAGCCCCTTTACAAGGGAAAGAAAAAAATTGTTGTTTATGTTTTCCATAATCGCCTCCGTATTTTTATACTATGGCGAAAAGTCTGTTTTTAGAACCCGGCGGCGGTGACAATATATTTTAGATAATGATAAGAATAGGAATACCACCCGCGAAAAACGGATTTTTTCCGCAAGGAACGGGGCGAATAGAGAAATAATAATTATTCTTCTTCCGACGAATTCGGGTACTCGTCTGCGGAGGCATCTTCGCTATCGCTTGCGGAAGTGCTGTCGTCAGAAGAGATATCTTCCGAGGAAGAGTTGTCATCTGAAGTGGTGTCGCTTGCGGTAGAATCATCGTTGCCGCTATCAGATTTTTTGGTTAAAAGGTCGTAATTCGCAATCGTGAATACGGCGTTTACACCGCTGTCAATCATTTCTCCGCCCGAAGAACTATCTCCCGAGGTGCTGTCACCCGAAGAAGTACTTTCGCTTGCAGAAGCGTTATCGCCTGCGTCCTCTAAGAAATTTACGCCTTCAACGCTTTCGGTAGATGAATCCTCGGTGGAAGAATCTTCGCTCGAAGAATCTGAGGTTTTCGTTGTGAAGAAAGCAAGCTGAACGTATACGTCGCCCTTTTTAAGCGCCATGCACAGCTTACCCGTTTTTGTTTTCAACATTACGTCGTAGAAATCCCAGGTAAAAGCTTCGTGGTAGGCGTCAAAACCCGCGGCTTTGAGCGATTGAACGTATCTGTCCATATCTTCCATGCTGTTTAACGTGCCGAGGTTGGAATAGCTTTTCTTGTCTCCGTTTTCCTCGTAATAACCCTTTGCAAAGTTTACGAGGTAGTCCGGCTGGACGAACGCGTCGTCAAGATTGCCGTTCACCCACTCGTCGGTTATCTGACCGTTACCGAGCAGCGGGTTGGTGAAATCGTCAAAGTGTTCCATTATATAAGAAATACCTTTTAAAGTTGCGTTCAGCTTCCTTGCAAGCTCTTCAAGGTCGTTGACGAACTGTTCGCAAGACGTCATGGAGAATGCAAGAACTATTGCGCTTATCACGCACACGATTTTAGATATAATCTTTTTCATATGAGCCTCCTGTTTGCTGTTTTTCTTAATTCTATCACTTTTCTATCATAAAAAGCAAGCATTTTAAGTAAAAAATTTCAGCCAGGATTTTTATAAAAAAAACGGCTCTCCGAAAAAGGAGAGCCGAAAGAAGCTTATATCGAATTAGCCTTTAAGCAAGCCGATAACGAAGTATAATATGCAAAGAACGCCGATAATTATAAGGCAAATAACGGTGAGCCTCTTTAATTTGCTGTCAAGCGTTTGCGATTTGTTTTTGCCGTAGAAAGTTTCGCTTTGACCGGTTATCGCGCTGATACCGTCCGAATTGGACTTCTGCATCATAACGACGACGATAACGAAAAGAGAACAAAGCACTATAAGCGCTATACAAACTATACTTAAGGTTACGTACAAGCCGTAAGACATTGCAAGCAATTGAGCTAAATTTGCCATAATTATTTCCAACCTATATTATTTTTATTTTTGATACTTATTCAGTATAACACATTGTAAACTAATTTACAAGCATTTTTTCGGCTTTTACGCAAAAATGGGAATGAAAAATTTATTTTCCCTCCGTTTTTTTAATGGGCTTATTTTTCGATAAGGCTTTTGCCTGTCATTTCCGCGGGGATTTCCTCGCCCATAATAGTCAGAAGAGTGGGCGCGATGTCCGCCAAAATGCCGTGCGACAGCTTTACGTTTCTGAATTTTTCGTTTTCGCTTACAAGAATAAGCGGAACGGGGTTGGTGGTGTGAGCGGTGAACGGTTCGCCGTCCTCGGCAATCATCTTGTCCGCGTTGCCGTGGTCTGCCGTGATAAGGCAGGAGCCGCCTTTTTTAAGAACCGCGTCTACGATTTTCTTCATGCAGGAGTCAACGGTGTCCACTGCCTTGACTGCAGCTTCCAGAACGCCGGTGTGTCCTACCATATCGCAGTTTGCGAAGTTAAGAATTATAACGTCGAACTTGTCGCTTGCTATTTCCTCAAGCACCTTATCGGTAACTTCGTACGCGCTCATTTCGGGCTGCAGATCGTACGTTGCAACCTTCGGGGAGGGAATTAAGTCTCTCTGTTCGTTTTCGTTCGGGGCTTCGACGCCGCCGTTGAAGAAGAACGTTACATGTGCGTATTTTTCCGTTTCGGCAATCCTTAACTGAGTGTATCCTTTCTTTGAAAGATATTCGCCCAAAGTGTTTTTAAGGCTCTGCGGTTTAAACGCTATGCGAACGTTCGTAAACGTTGCGTCGTAACGGGTAAAGCAAACGTAAGTGGGGTTTAAAAAGCCCGTTTTTCTCACAAAACCCGTAAATTCTTTCTCGCTGAACGCACGGGTGATTTCCCTTGCTCTGTCGGGGCGGAAGTTAAAGAAGATGATGGAATCTCCTTCTTCCACAAGCCCTATCGGTTTGCCGTTTTCGGTAACTTTTATAGGTAAAATAAACTCATCCGTAACGCCGTTTTTGTAGCTTTCCTCAATTGCCGTAACGGGGCATTCGGTTAAAACGCCCTGACCGAGCGTAAGCATATCGTAAGCTTTTTCAACCCTTTCCCAACGGTTATCTCTGTCCATAGCGTAGTATCTGCCGCAAACGGAAGCAATCTTGCCTACGCCGAGTTCTTGTGTTTTTTCGTAGAGCTCTTTAACGAATTCCACGCCGGAAGTGGGGGAAACGTCGCGCCCGTCCATAAAGCAATGAACGTAAACTTCCTTTGCTCCCTTTCTCTTGCAGAGTTCCAGAAGCCCGTAAAGATGGGTTATGTGGCTGTGAACGCCGCCGTTCGACAAAAGCCCGTAAAGGTGAACTTTTTTACCGTTCTTTATAGCCGTGTCGATAGCGTAATTCAAATCTTCGTTTTTGAAAAAGTCGCCGTCGTTGATTTCTTTCGTTATGCGGGTGAGTTCCTGATAAACAATTCTGCCCGCGCCTATGTTGAGGTGACCAACCTCGCTGTTGCCCATCTGACCGTCGGGCAAGCCTACGTCAAGTCCGCTTGCGCCGAGAGTGGTGGACGGATAGTTCTTCATGTATCCGTTTACGTTGGGGCTGCCGGAAATGTAGATTGCATTTCCCTTTGTTTCCTTATTTATACCGTAGCCGTCCATTATAAAAAGGCATACCGGTCTTGTTTGCATTTTCATAGTCGTCCTCCTGAAAAGTACCTTTTTTCTCACGTTAAACGCCTTTTTTACCCGAATAGAGTTATTTGTTCCGACCGTATTCGAAGCTTAAAGAGTTTATCGTAAAAAACGCGCAAGGGTAAATTGCGCGTTTTTCTGTTCGGCATTGCCGAAAATTACATTTTAACTACGATGGAGAAATCTTCCGCCTTAAGAGAAGCGCCGCCGATAAGTCCGCCGTCGATTTCGGGCATACTCATAAGCTCGTGAGCGTTCTTTGCGTTCATGCTTCCGCCGTACTGAATTCTGATTTTTTCCGCGCATTTGGGGCAGAAGTTTTCAGCTATAACCTTTCTTATATAGCCGATGGTTTCGTTAGCTTGGTCTGCGGTAGCGGTCTTGCCGGTGCCGATGGCCCAGATGGGTTCATATGCGATGATGACGCTTGAAAGAGCTTCAACGTCCTTAAGACCTTCGACAACCTGTTTTTTAAGAACTTCTTCCGTCTTACCGGTTTCTCTTTCTTCAAAAGTTTCGCCTACGCAAACGATAGGTTTAAGCCCTTTTTCCAAAGCGGTAAGCGTTCTCTTGTTTACGGTTTCGTCGGTTTCGCCGAAGTACTGTCTTCTTTCGCTGTGACCGATAATAACGTATTCGACGCCTGCTTCCAAAAGCATATCCGCGGAAATTTCACCGGTGAAAGCGCCGTGGTCTGCAAAGTGAACGTTCTGCGCGCCTACGTGAATGTTGCTGCCTTTAGCGGCTTCAACAACTGCATTTATATCGGTAAAAGGAACGCATACGACAACGTCGCACTCTGCGTCTTTAACAAGGGGCTTCAAAGCGTTGACAAGTTCTTTTGCTTCCGCCTGAGTCTTATTCATCTTCCAGTTTCCTGCAATGATAGGTTTTCTCATAATAATCTCCTATGGCTTACTGCCATAAAAATGTGTTTAACGCGCGTTTTACGGCGCTTTTTGTTTTTTATTTGTGCGGGCAAAATAATTTTTCGCCCGCAACCGATGTGAAAATTCTGTTAGTTTTTCTCGTTAAGGCAAGCGATGCCGGGGAGAACTTTGCCTTCGAAGAGTTCGAGCGAAGCGCCGCCGCCGGTGGAAATGTGGGTCATCTTATCTGCAAAGCCGAGCTGGGTTACTGCCGCCGCGCTGTCGCCGCCGCCGATAATCGTGGTGGTATTTTCGGCCTCTGCCATAGCCTTTGCAACTGCAAAAGTACCTTTTGCGAGAACGGGGTTTTCAAACACGCCCATAGGACCGTTCCAGATAACGGTCTTTGCGTTTTTGATTTCGTTTGCGAAAAGTTCAGCGGTCTTGGGACCGATATCCAAGCCCATCATATCCGCGGGGATCTTATCCGCGTCTACGACCTTAACTTCGACGGGGGCGTCGATGGGGTTCGGGAAGTCTTTGGTGATGGTGGTATCGATGGGGAGAAGAAGCTTTTTGCCGAGCTTTTCCGCTTTTTCCATCATCTCTTTGCAGTAGCCGAGCTTCTCGTCGTCAACGAGGGAAGTGCCTACTTCGAAACCTCTCGCTTTCTGGAAGGTGTAAGCCATGCCGCCGCCGATGATCAAGGTGTCACATTTTTCGAGAAGGTTGTTGATAACGTTGAGCTTGTCCGCAACTTTCGCGCCGCCGAGAATTGCAACGAACGGACGAACGGGGTGTTCGAGGGCGTCTGCCATAACCGAGAGTTCTTTTTCGATCAGGAAGCCGCAAACCGCCGTTTTAACAAAGCCGTATTCTACGATAGCCGCAGTGGTGGCATGCGAACGGTGTGCCGTGCCGAAAGCGTCGTTAACGTAAACGTCGCAGTAGGAAGCGAGCTTTTTGCAAAGAGCTTCGTCTCTGCCTTCTTCGCCTGCTTCGAAACGGGTGTTTTCGAGAAGCGCTACTTCGCCGTCTTTAAGGGAAGCGACTACCGCGTCCGCAGAAGGACCTACAACGTCGGTAGCGAACTTAACTTCTTTGCCGAGCTTTTCGGAAAGTTTTTCGGCAACGGGTTTAAGCGTGAATTTTTTAGCGTCGCCGAGAGCCTTTTTTAAAGCGGCTTCTTTAGCTTCCGCGCGTTCGTTTTCGGGGAGCGCTTCGATAGCTTTCTTTTCCTTTTTGTTAAGACCGAAGCCGGGTGTGAAAATGTTGTGGGGTTTTCCCATATGCGAGCAAAGTATAACTTTTGCGCCGTGCTCCATAAGATACTTAATGGTGGGAAGTGCGCCGTTAATTCTGGTTTCGTCGGTAATAACGCCGTCCTTCATAGGAACGTTAAAATCAACTCTTACAAGGCATCTTTTGCCTTTTACGTCAATATCCTTTACTGTAAGTTTGTTCATAAGAATATCTCCTTTCTTTTTATCCACTATGTATAATACACTTTTTATAATTAAATGTCAAGCACGGAAACACTGCCCGCGAAAATCCCGTTTGTTTTTTTACAGCGGTGGCGCAAACGCCCCTGTTGAATATCCGAGTTTGTCGGAGAGGTGAGTTGCTCACTGCCGCTTTCGGTGTTTGGTGTATGGTGGGTATATGGTGAGGTAGGTAAAAAGGTGCTGTCGCCACAGGAGACGCAAACGCCACAGGCAGTGTACCACTGCGGGTAAGTATCTTAAGTGTAGCAAACGCCACTATTATGTATCCGAGTTTGTCGGAGAGGGGAGTTTCTTGCTTCCGCTTTCGGTGTTTGGTGATATTTAATGTAAAAATTTTTTTCTCTCCCGATATTAGTCAAAGGCGATTGTAATTAGCTGCGGAGCAAATTGAGGTCGTTTCTTATTCCCTAAGGATGGGAAATGGAAAACCTGAGTGGCAACTTTCTTTTGTACTTGGTAAAATTGTGGTTAAATTCCGCGGCAGGAAAATAAAAAAGCCCGTATTTCGCACAGGAAACGGAGCTTTTTGTTTGTTATTTGTTTTGTAAAAGCCGCAGTGGCTTTCAAAGTTTTAGCCGCATTGTTTCTTAATTTTCATATTACTCTCCTGTAAAAAACTTAATATCTCGTTTATTTATCTTTGCCCAAGCAACAATAGGTTTAACAGTTAAGAACTGTGACGTCTCTTTGTCATATCTACAAGATATTATATCGCCGAGCTTAGTTATACAAAGATAATTACCACTCTTTGTAGGTGCTTCTTTCTCGTATCTGTGAAACAAATAAGCTACTCTTAACTTGTCAAACTCTACAACGTCATCAATCGTCAAAGTCGTATTCGGCATCATACTTATGCTCCTCCCTTGCATCGCAATCTACAAAAGACTGTACTATTGCTTGTGGAAACTCAGCCCAACCTACAACGTGTATAGCGTGCGAGGTATCTGTCATAGCATCGTACATATTAAATAATTTATGTTTTGCAGAATAATGTGTATACAGTAAATAATTGTGCTGTGTTATACACAAATAGTCGCCACTCTTCTCGGGAATACGAAAACCGATTACAGTATTTCGAGGTTCTTCTTGAAAATTCTCTTGAAGTCCGCAGACGTATTGAGTGCGTCCTTTATTTCAAGCGAAGCGTCGCCGTCTACTTCCGTTTTCATAATAACGCTGTCGCCGAGGACGTCGCAATTAAGACCGCTTACGCAGCCGGACATACTTCTGTCAAGGCTTTCCGCAATGTGAAGCATAATACCCAGCTTTCTTATCGCTTCAAGGTCGTCTTCTGTAATATATTCTTTATATTTAGCCCAATCGCTCATATTGAAGTCGTCGCTCTTGTACGCTATGCAAACGAAAGAAGCAAGGACTATTTCTCTGTGCGTTATTCCGTACAGGTGGGAATTGAGAATAATGTAAGCGCTGTGTTTATGATAATCGTAATATTTAACCGTTTCGCCCGAATCGTGAAGGGTTGCCGCAACTTTTAAGATTTTTAGGTACTGCCTCGGGAATTTATGAAGCACGCGGAGCTGTTTGAAGAGCTGAACGGACAAATTCACAACGTGTTCCACGTGTTTCTGATTGCATCTGTAATACTTTACGAGTATGCCGAGGGAGTAACCCAGAACGTCGCTTATCGGTTTTTCGATGGTAGATGGCATAGCGTAGTTAAACATAATGCCTTCGCGCAGTCCGCAAGCGGAAACGGTGAACTTTGAGAAGTTAAGATGCTTCATAAACGCGTTTATGATAGCGAGAGCCGCGGGTAAAATATCCGCGCGGGAGGAGGAAATGCCCCTGATTCTCTTTTTCTTATCGAGTTCCATAGAACGGATTTTTTCATAAATATCCGTATATTCTTCCGCTTCGATGGGGTAGTTGTGGATAAGGCTGAGCGGGGACTTTTTGATCATTTTGTTGATCTTCGCAACCGTTCTGAAAGAACCGCCCACGCCGATGAACTGCGTTTCGGGGTCTATATCCTTAAGCCACTCGAACTGCTTTAACTGTTCGAGGAAGAATTCTTCTATTTTCTCCGTCTGTTCCTTTGGAGAAAGACCGTCGCCCGAAAACAACTCGGTAAGCGTTACACTGCCGAACGGCAACGTTTCGTAAGCAAGAAGATTTCTCCTGTTGTAATAAACGATTTTCGTGCTGCCGCCGCCTATTTCGAGGATTATCCCCTTGGGAACGTCCATCGTGTTGATAACGCCCCTGTAAACGTAAGTCGCTTCTTCTTCCGCCGAAAGCACGCGAAGCTTAATGCCGCAGTTTGCGGATACTTCCTCGAGGAAACTCCTCTGATTTTTCGCTCTGCGAACCGCAGCCGTCGCAACGGCGATAATACGCTCTATCTGATACGCGTCGCAAAGTTTGCGGAACATCTTTATCGTTTTAATCGTTTCGGCAATGCGCGCGGGCTTTAAAAAACCATCGCGCTCCATATCCTTGCCGAGCCTTACGCTCTCTTTAAGTTGGTCGATTACCATAAAATGACCGTCGCCCAACATTTCGACGACTACGAGTCTCGCACTGTTCGAACCCAAGTCGATAATGCCGATTCTTTCCAAAAAATTACACCTCTTTATTTGTTTCACCGATTTATATTAGTCATCGCACCCGAAGCGGGTTGCGCCTGTTTCTCAGCGTACAAGCATTATATCATAAGAAAGAAAAATTTGGTAGATGTTTTTTGTTTTTTTGTGCAATTTTTTTAAAAATTTTTTAAACTCGCCTTGAAATTTCGGTTTTATGGATATTTTTTGGAAAATTTCAATATTTTGCAGTGTTTTTTGAAAGTAAATGCGCCGACAAACTGCACAAATTTCCCGTTTTGAGGATTATTCTACAAACTTGTTTTGATATTTTTTAACACGATTCTTTTCTAAAATTTTATTTTACGCGTTTTTTTACAAGTTTGTCCGTGAAAAATTGCAACACGGACAGCAATATGAGGAAGCCGCCGAAAACACGCCCGAGCGTTTCGCCGCTCACGAAAGAGGCGATATAAGCGTAGCACGCAGAAAAAGCCGCGCCGGGTAAAATCATATACAAAAGTCCGTCTGTATCTACAAGCTTGTTCTTTATATGAAAGAATAGCGCGACCGCCGCCATCGGAATAAACGCAACGAGATTAACCGCCTGCGCCGTGTGCTGAGAAACTCCGCCGAAAAGGGTAAGCGCGGGTATAAGAATTGTTCCGCCGCCCATGCCCATTCCTCCGATAACGCCCGAAAACAATCCGGCAACCGCATACAACAAATACTTCATTTTATCACCCTGGAAAAGATATGTACGGAACAAAACTTTTTCCGGCAGCGCGAAAGCACCCATTTGCCATCGAAAAACCGCCTAAAACAAACGTTATCCTATAAAATCGAATTAAAAAAACAACAACTTTACGCCCGCCGCGAACATTACCGCCGCAAAGATTTTCGTAAGAAGCGAACCCGAAATCTTCTTTAAAATCAGCGCGCCGATTGCCCCTCCGGCAATAACTCCCAAGCCGGCGGCCAGCCCTACCGAAAAAGAAAACTTGCCGAAAGACGCGTAGATAAATCCGCTTATAACGGATATCGGAAGTATTACGAGCAAAGCCGTGGCGTGCGCTCTTCTCGGCTCCCGCCCGAGCAAAAAAACGAGCATAGGCACCACTATCATTCCTCCGCCTCCTCCGAAAAACCCGTTCGCTATCCCCGTGCAAATACCCGTAACGGCGAGAAGTATCTTTTCTCTTATAAACTCCGCGTCGGAAACGCTCTGTTTCCCGTCGTTGTCCGCCCCGACGTTTTTTCCGTCGGCAAGTCGATTGTTTTTAAGTAAATTATTCATTTTGAAATACCGTGTACCCGAATATTATTCCTCAAAATCAAAAAATTATGGAAAAAAGCGAAAAAATTGCGAAACGCGGTAAAAATGCGTTGATTATTTCGTTTAAATATTATATAATAGACGGGTATAAAATAAACACTTAATAAGGTGGCTTTATGACAAAACATTCAAACTTCAAAGGATTCAAATCCCTTATCACGCTCGCCGTAGTCTTTATGTTTACGGTCGCGCTCGCTTTCACGGTTGCCTGCGGCAATAACGACGACTCTTCGTCTTCGTCGAGCTCGTCGAGCAGCAGTTCGACTTCCACGGTAAGCGATTCCCACACCCTTCTCAACGGCAACTTCGAATATTATGCCGAAGGAGATACGGTGTCCTTCCCCTATAAATCGAGCATAAAATGGACGAACACCCGCGGTTACATCGTAAGTTCGTCTAACAGCGCTCCCTCGTCGTCCGCGACTTCCGGTATTATCGATACCGAAGAAACCGCTTACGGCAAACTCCTCGAAAAAGACGCGTACTCCGGCACCAAACTCGGAGACCTTCTGAAAAGCGGCGACGCCGCGTTCAACCCACATTCCCCCTCTTACTTCGGCTACACCGAGAAGGACGCCGACGCACCCGAGGGCAGCAGCGGCGAACGCGTTCTTATGATCCACAACCGTATAAAAGATAAGGCTAAACAGGGTACCGCTCAGTATTTCTACACGTCCGGTTCCACTCTTTCTCTTAAAGCCGGCGAATACGGCAAACTTACCGTTTGGGTAAACACGTTCGGTCTTGACAGCGAAATCGTAACCGAAAACTTCGGCGCGTACGTCAAACTCGTAAACAAAGTAGGTTCTACCGAAGCCGCTCCCGCCATGGTTAAAAACATCAACACGAACGGCAACTGGGTTAAGATAGAAATGTACCTCGAAACGAACGGGCTTTCCACTTCCAACTACACGTTGTACCTCGGCTTGGGTTTAGGTTCGGATAAGATTACCGACGAATATGCGGAAGGCTTCGCATTCTTCGACGACGTTACTTTCGAAGTTTACGAAAAAGCCGACGAAATCGAAGAAAGTAAAACAGTTAAAGACGTAATCGACGGCTTAGCGGCGGAAAACAAAGCGAACGCGTTCGTTACCAAAGGCGGCGTTACTTCCCTTACCGAAAAAATCGAATTCAACAACAACTTCGCTACGAAGACCGCTCTTGCTACGGCAAACGTAAAGGACGACAAGACCTCTTACACCACTGCTAAATTCGCGCTTTCTCACGAATACGAAGCGGGCAAGCTCACCGTATCGACTCCCGAAACCGGCTTTAACGACAAAGCGTTCAAAGACGCCGCTCACAAATCTCAGGCGGAAACCGGTTCTACCGCTTCTTTCGCGACAAAGAGCGCGTTAGGCGCGGGGGCTGTTTTCGAAAACGACGCTAAAACCTTTGCCGATACGGACGAATTCGCTTATTTCGATTTCACGAACGTAGCGAGCAGCCGTTATATCTATGCAAAAAATATTCTCGTAAAGGCAGACGAAACCGTACTCCTTACGTTCTGGGCGAAAGTAAACGTAGAAACCGCTCATAAAACGGCTACAGGTCTTTCTGTAACACTTCTCGACACCGGCATACACCTCTATACTACGGACGATAAAGCGACTTCTACCGAATTACTCTCCGCTACCACCGAAACGACTACGGATAACGACGGTTGGAAAATGTACTCCGTACTCATCTCCAACAAGACCAAAACCGTAGACGGCGCGGGTAAAGAACAAGACGCTTCCGCAGACAGATATTATACTTTGAAGTTCAACTTCGGTCCTACTTCTCTTTCCGACGCACCTACCGCTTTCCCGAAAGGATACGCTCTTGCAGGCGCGTTCGAAAAGACGGTTCTCGGAGAAGACGCTTCTTCGATATTCTCCGCGAACAGCTCCGTAGAGCTTAAGGGCGAAATCAAGAACACCGCGAGCGAGACGGACGACAGCTATTCGTTCACCGCGAAAGATTACGAAATCGAAGCGGGTATTCTTTCCGTTCCCACCTCTTCGAGCATAAGCGCTTATTACCCCTCTTCCGAAACGGGTATTTTCAATACGAAATCTCTCCCCGCTTCGCTCAATACAATCGAACAAATCAAAAACCTTGAAAAACAAGTCGGCAACAGCTACGTTCAGGCTCTACTTATAAACGCGAACAACGGTTACTACGCTAAGAAAGCCACTACCGTAGGCGCAAACACTCTTGCTAAAATTACAGTTAAACTCGCTACCATAAACGGCGCAAAAGCTGTTGTAAGCGTTCTCGACAGAAATAATACTCTTACCGAAGGAAAGGGCTTCGCGGTTGCTTCGCTTAAAGACTTCAAAGAAGGTCTTGTTGCGGAAAACACCCCCGCGGAAGAAAAGCTTACCAGAACAATCAGCGGTAAGGACGGCAAATGGGTTGAAGTTACCTTCTACGTTGCTGCAGGCACTAAGGATTTAAGCCTTGGCTTTGAAATCTGGAACGGCGAAAGATATTCCGAAACCGCGGCTACCGGCTACGTTGTAGTTGAGTCCGTCAGCGTAACCACCGCTTCCTCCGAAACCTTTGAAACCATTAAAGATACATTCAGCAGCGAAAAAGGTTACAACGTAGAAAAAATCAACACGTTCGGTTACACCGCTACAAGCTACAACAAAGCTAAATACGATAAGGATAAGACCGAAGAAATAGTTACTTCCGAAAACGAAAACGGCGAAAAGGAAAACGTTTACACGACGTATGAAGGTCTCGGCTTGGTTCTTGAAGCTACCAATTCCGACGGCGACATAGTTCTTTATACAAACTTCCTTGCAACCGATTTCGAGGACAAGGTATTCGTTGAAGTTACGGATAGCAGCGATACTTCCGATACGAGCAGCTCTTCCTCTTCGTCCTCGTCCGACGGCGACGAACTTCCCGGCGAAGTTCAGTGGCTTGCAATTTCCTCCATCATTATAGCGGCAGTGCTTATAGTTGCTCTCGTTGCAATCGTTGTAAGATACTTCGTTAAGAAGTCCGCGGCTAAACGCGTTAAGACTGTTTCTTACTACGATACCGAAGCAAGAGAAAGAACTAACAGAAAGATTTCCGCGAATAAGGCTAAAGCTGCAGCAGAGGGAACCGATGACGAAGCTGAAGAATATGACTATGACGAAGCAAACAGCATAGAAGAAACAGCCGAGGAAACGGAAGAAACAACTGAAGAAACAGAGGCAACCGAAGAAGCCGAAGCTGCAACCGAAGAGACTGCAGAACCTGCAGAGGAAACGACCGAAACGGCTGAAGAAACTACGGAAACCGCTGAAACAACCGAAACCGAGACTACAGAAACTACCGAAACAACGGCAGCTCCTGCAGAGGAAGAAAAGAAAGACAACGAGTAATCCGAATTACTTAAACAAACAACGCCCGACCTTTTTGGTCGGGCGTTACTTTTTGCATAAAATATCTATTGGGGAAAAAACTTTCGGCAGGCGCGTTTTTAACAGCAGCTTGCCTTTTTTTATAAAACGGAGTGGAAAAAAGGTGCTTTCGGGTGCTCACTAGAGGTTGCGGAAAAGGGTTAAAAGACGCATTTCCGATAGTTAGAATACATTTTGAAAGAAACCATGTGCGAAAGAGGGTGTTTTCTGCTTTGAAAAGCTTGGGAACTTCCGCTTTTATATTACTTTGTGTGCGGAAGTAAGCACTATTCCGTTTTACAAATCGGATACATTTTTGCGCTACAACTTATTTTTGGCAATATTGTGAGTGGAGATTAACAACTGTTTTGCGCCAATAAACTCGGAGCTTACCCGCAGTGGTACACTGCGTTTGCGCCACAAAAAAGGAGCGGAAATTATTCCGCTCCAATTCATTTGTAACTATTTTTATATGACTATGTGTGCGGCAGTTAGCAACTATTCCATTTCACATACTCGAATACATGTTGGCACCACAACTTATTTTTGATAATATCGAGAGCGGAGATTAGCATCTATTCCGCTTCACAAAACTCTGATACATAACCGTGGCGTTTGCGCCACTAGGCTATGCGCTTGTAACCTTTGGGCGCTTTTCTTGCGGGCAAACCGCTTATAATCAACTTGTAAGCGATGAATAACCCCACAAGCAGAATTGCCGAGACGCCGATAATTATGACGTGCAGAGTGATGTTATCCGCTTTAACACGCACCCACATGGAGTTTATGCGTTCGTTTGCTTCATCGTCAAAGTACTGCATCATAGCGCACCTTGCGGTTACGTCTTCGGGCGGGTATTGGCATTCAAGCTGTCTGCCGCCGTTTTCTTCGTCTATATAAACCAAAGCTTTTTCGCCGTTTATTTCGCCGAAGAAATACGTCAAATCTATAGCCTTTGCACCCTCGGTGCCTTCGGGAACGCAGTAATCGGAAGTCTTTATTCTCTCAAAAACTTCCTCGCCGCCGATAGCGGAAGTGTAACCTATAAAGTCCATATTTCTGCAAGCGTTCTCGGGCATCGAAATATAATCGAGAAACGCGGTTGCAAGCTCTTCGTTCGCACCCTTGGGCATAACCCAACCGTCGAACCAGATGTTGCTGCCTTCCTTAGGTACGGCATAGTTAAGATAAACGGGGGAGTCCTCAGGCTCTTCCGCCTGATCCATCGCGTAAACGGCGTCGCCGCTCCAGGCGAAGTTAAGGTAAATTTTACCCGTAATCATATCGTCCTTGCCGCTGTCGACTTCGAGCGCGTACGCGCTTTCTTTTGCCTGTTTAAGCAGAACTTCCACTTTGTCTACGGTTTCTTTATCCGTCTTGTTAAATACGTTTGCAAGGTAATCGGAGTAATCGTTTCCCGAAAGCATTCCGGAGAGAAAAGCCTCGTTTTTCGCACGTAATTCGTCAATATTCGCAAGAGCAAGCCCTAAGAAATACGTGTCGCGAATGCTGTCCTTTATAGTGAATTTGTTGTTGAATTTTTCGTTCAGAACCACTTCCCACGTGGAAGCTTCCTCTTCGGTTACGAACTCGGGATTATAGACGAAACCCATCGTGCCCCACATATAGGGGACGGAATATTCTGACCATTTGTACTCGGTTTTGCCGTCGGGAGTAACGTGCTTTTCGTCGAAAAGCCGTTTTATGTACGGGGAAACGTACTCGGTGTAATTCGGCATATCCTTTTCGGAGTTAGTGAACTTCTGAAGCATTCCCTCGGCAATCATCTTCTGAATCATATAGTCGGAAGGGCATACTATATCGTAAGAACCGGGGTTGATTTTCATATTGTTATACAGTATTTCCGGCGTGCCGAAAGTGGAGTATTCGACGCGCACTTTCTTACCCGTTTTTTCGGAATACCAGTCTGCGAATTCGTCGTACATATACTTGGTGACGACTTCTTCGTCAGCTTCCTCTCCGTCGGTTTCTTCAGGGGATGCCTCCGCATCCTCGCCTTCTTCATCTTCCGTATCGGGGCCGCAGATATAATCTTCGCAGTTGCTTATGCGGAGAACAAGCTCTTCTTCCTCACTCGAACACGCGGCGAGGGGCAGAACGTTGACCGCAAAAAGAATGAGACAAACTAAAGAAATAAGTTTCTTTTTCATTTACGCGCAGCCTCCTTTTTCTTTAATACGTTCATAAGAACGGCGATAACGACTATCACAAGGAATATAATTGTGGATAACGCCCTTAGCCCGGGGAGAGCCGAATGCACGGGAACCTTTACCGCGTTGTAAACGTAGGTGGAAATGGTGTTGAACATTTCGGGTTTTGTAAACGCGGTTACTATATAATCGTCGAGAGACAGGGTTACCGATAACATAAACCCTGAAAGCATTCCGGGCAATATTTCGGGGAAAACTACCGTGAATAACGCTTTTGCGGGGGACGCGCCGAGGTCGAGAGCCGCTTCGTAAATATTCTGATCCATTTGTTTAAGCCTCGGCATAACCGATAAAATCACGAACGGAGCCGTTATTACGACGTGCCCGACTACAAGCGAGAACATTGTTTTGTTGAAAAAAGTAAATACCATTGCAAACAGCAAAGCAAGGGACAGAGCCGTTACTATTTCCGCGTTTACAACGGGGATATTGTTGACCGCGCTGAGTACTTTTGCCGCGCGCTTTTTGGAATAGAAAATACCTATAGCACCGAGCGTACCGAGTATTGTGGATAAAACGGAGCACCCGCCTGCAAGCAGTACGGTGTCGCGTACTATTTTCATTATGCGTTCGTCTGCAAAAAGCTTTCTGTAAAGCTCGAAGGAGAAGCCATTCCATTGCCCGATTGCCAGGGTATCCGTAAACGAGAACAGAACAAGCACGAATATAGGCGTGTAAACGAACAGCATCACCAGCGCAAGAAGTATATATGAAAGAACTTTTTTTACCATAATCCCGCACCTCTTTCGTTTTTCTCTTCTTTAAATCCGCCCGTAAGCCAGGTAAAAAGAAGCATTACCGCAAGCAACAGCATGGATATCGCCGCACCCATGTTCCAGTTGCTCTGCATAAAGTAGTTTTCTATAAGCTTGCCGAGTATGGTGACCTGAGATCTGCCGAGTATATCGCTTATAACGTAGTTAGTCATGGTGGGCATGAAAACCATAGTAATGCCGGAAATCACGCCGGGCATAGACAGAGGAATAACTACTCTTACAAGCGTCTGGAAGCTGTTCGCGCCGAGGTCGGTGGAAGCTTCTATAACCGATTTATCAAGCTTGATAAGCGTCGTATACAGCGGAAGTATCATGAACGGCAGGAAATCGTAAACCATTCCGATAACCGTATTCAGATACGGAGATTTATCGAGAAGATTTATCAGCGATAAAAATTCCTTGAGCGCGTTAAGGCGCATTACGAAGTTTATCCACATGGGCAGGATAAACAATAAAAGCAGCGTTTGTGTGTGTTTTAGGCCACTTCTTGCTAAAATGTATGCCACAGGGTAGCCGAGAAGAAGGCATATCGCGGTGGTTACTATCGCCGTGGAAAGCGATGTGAGTATAGCGGAGAGGGTGGTAGTGTCCGAAAAGATTTTGCCGAAGTTGTTCAACGTGAAGGAGTTGTTCGCGTCGGTGAATGCGTAAAAAAGCATTATGAATATCGGACATATCACGAACAGCGCAAGAAAGAGCGCGTACGGTATACACAGATTTTTTCTTGCAAAACGCAATTTCATCTTCTCGCTCCTTCCGAAACTTTAAGGGTAAGCTTGATTTTATCCTTGGGGATTTTAACGCTTACTCTGTCGTTTTCGTTCCAAACGTATTCGGTATCAACAACGAAGTCCTCTTCGGATTCGTCCGTTCTTATAATAACCTGATAGTGGTCGCCCTTGTAAATAATGGAGACTATGGAGCCGCAAGCGTCGCCGTCCTCATCGTTGTCTATTATCTCTACGTCTTTAAGACCTACTTCAACCGTAACGTCAACGTCCGTCAGGTCGGTCTTTTCGCCGTTCTCAAGAACAAGGTAGCCTTCTTCGTCAAGTTTGGAACCGGGGTAGAGCTGCGTAACGTCGCATTCGAACTCGCCGTCGGCAAAGCACACGGTGTTCTTCTTTGTGATGTACCCGTCGTATTTGTTGGAAACGAATTCCTTTGCCATAATGTGGATATCTTCCGGCTTGATGTAAATGCTTGCGCGTTCGCCTGCTTTACGCTCCTGAGTGTCCTGAATGATAATCTCCGTTTTTCCTACGATAAACGTCATTTCGTAGTGAACGCCCTTGAAAATAGAGGAGGAAATTACGCCGTCAACCTGACCCTTGCCTTCGTCCATAAGGAACACGTCCTCGGGGCGGACTACTACGTCCACCTTTTCGTTCAGCGGGAAATCGTCCACGCAGTCGAAAACATGGTTTATGAACTTAACCTTTTTGTCTCCCGTCATTGTTCCGGAACAGATATTGCTTTCGCCGATAAAGTCCGCAACGAACGCGTTCTTAGGCTCGTTGTAAATATCCTTGGGCGTGCCTATCTGCTGAATGGTTCCGTCCTTCATAACGACGATGGTGTCGCTCATCGTAAGAGCTTCTTCCTGGTCGTGCGTAACGTATATAAAGGTTATGCCGAGTTTTTTGTGCATTTCTTTAAGCTCTATCTGCATATCCTTTCTCATCTTAAGGTCGAGCGCGCCGAGGGGTTCGTCCAGAAGAAGTATTTCCGGCTCGTTTACTATAGCCCTCGCGATGGCTACTCTCTGTTGCTGACCGCCCGAAAGAGTGGTGACGTCGCGCTTTTCGAATTCTTCAAGGTCAACCATCTTTAACGCCTTGGATACTTTTGCCGCTATTTCGGCTTTGGAAAGCTTTTCTTTTCTCGTTTTGCGGTTGCCGTTTTCGTCTTCATAGACCGCGTTGACGCGTTTAAGCTTCAATCCGTAGGCGATATTGTCGAATACGTTCAGGTGGGGGAACAGAGCATAACGCTGAAATACCGTGTTTACGGGTCTTTCGTAAGGGGGTATCTTGGTTATGTCTTTTCCGTTTAAAAGAATGGTGCCGGAGGACGGAACTTCAAACCCAGCAATCATACGCAAGGTGGTCGTTTTTCCGCAACCCGATGGGCCGAGAAAGGTTATGAACTCGCCTTTTTTAACGTATAAGTCAATGTTGTCAACGGCAAGGGTTTCGTCGTACTCTCTCGATACGCCTTTCAATTCGATGATCTTTTCGTCCATTTTTTCTCCTTTATAGTAACGGTTTAATCCGATTTCCGTGAGTATGTTTCATCTTAAAAACCGTTTTATCCTTAAATGTAAATGTTGCGCAATAAAGGGTTTTATGCGCGATATAGAGGGGTTTTGCTGTCCGCGCCGCTCGGCCCATGTTGAACCGCGGCCGGCTTAGGTCGCTTAAAAATTCGGGGGAGATGAAATCCACAGGAATTTCGCTGGGCGTTGCTTGTTGTTTTTTATGTAATGAATTCTGTCCGCAACGTAGTAAAAGCTTTCGCCCTTTTTACAAACGTAGCTGTTTTTGCCGAGAACTATTTCGATTTCTCCCGAAAGTACAAAGCCGAATTCTTCCCCCTCGTGAGGCATATCCTTGGGCGTTTCCTTCATGGGGTTGAGGTCAATCATAATCGGCTCCATATTGTTCTTCTGAGCGTTCGGAACAAGCCAGTTAAGCGTGCTTTCCTCGGAAACCTTTTCAATAAAATCTTCGCTCGTAAAAACTATTTTGGTTTGTTCTTCGTCCGCGAAAAAGGTTTTTAAATCCGTGCCGAGGGCGGAGAGTATATCCACAAGCGTGGTAATCGACGGGCTTGTATAGTCGTTTTCAAGCTGAGATATGTAACCTTTCGTCAGCTCGCACCTGTCGGCAAGCTCGCTTTGTGTCAGGTTGCACAGCATTCGTAGTCGTTTGATTTTCTTTCCTATTTTCATAATATTTCCGTTTTCTAAGTTTAAAAATTGTAAGCCAAAAGTTTAGCAAAACTAAACCAACGAGAAAGATTATATAAAAAACGTCCCCCCCGTGTCAATCGTTTAAAAGGCATTTTTTAATATTTTTCAAAAAAATTTTTTTGTTAACGGCAGAGGGGAAAATCTTTAAAAAACGTACAACAAAAAAAGTAAGATAAATCGAGAGTTTTCTTAGAAGATTTTTTAAAAATTTGCGGCGGCTGTTGAGAGAAAAAAGTGGCGATAATGCGCGAAATACGTGGTTTATGCAAAATAAAACTTTCCCGGCATATAAATTTTTTCGGACATCCCCGTAAAAATCGTTGATTTATAAAAAGAAAAGTGATATATTTATAAATAGATATTGAAAACGGAAGAAATTTTTCGGAGGCGTAGCTCAGTCGGTTAGAGCGCTTGCTTCACATGCAAGAAGTCGGGGGTTCGAGTCCCTCCGTCTCCACCATTATCGGCAACGACGTCGTTACTCGAAACGAAAAGAGCACCTAGAGAAGGTGTTCTTTTTCATTTCATCGTCTATGCTTGTTGCCTTTTTGTTCCGAGAAGAAGGGGAACGAAACAACGTAGCGCTCCGCTAAGGCTCCGATCACCGCCTTCGGCGGACGAGTCCCTCCGTCTCCACCATTATCGGCAACGACGTCGTTACTCGAAACGAAAAGAGCACCTAGAGAAGGTGTTCT